>NZ_JBFRER010000024.1:0-80503 GCF_052114405.1 Streptomyces sp. M-16
ACCACCGGGTCGCCGCAGGGCCCGGCGGACGGGGCCGGCGGGCCGGGCGCCGCGGCCGTCTTCCTGGCGCCCGCGGGCGTGGACGGCCGGCCCGCGAGCCAGCGGGCGGCCGACGACCGCAACGTCCTGCGCACGTGCCTCTCGGCCGCCCACGACGCGCTGGAGCGGCTCAAACTGCTGGAGCCCGAGGTGGGCGCCCACACCCCGGTGATCCCGCTGCCCGGCCTCGAAGAGCTGAACCGGATCCTGGTCAGCCTCAGCGCCGACATCGAGAACCTGCGGCGGCGGACCGAGGACCTGCACGAGGACCTGCACGAGGAGGACGGAGAGGAGGGAGAGGAGGGTCTGGACTAGGCGGACGGCGGGCGGGCCGGCGGGGACGGGGACGCTAAGGAGGTCGCGTTCCGGTGTTCCGTCGGCGACGCAACCGTCGTCCGGACGGTCGCCCGCCAAGCCGTTACGGCCCGGGTGGGGGAGCGAAGGCCCTGGCCCGAGAGGGACGGAAGCCCTCCCGGCCGGGCCGGGAGGGCGAAGTGCGTCATGACCGGGGCAGGGAGCGCGTCAGGCCGCGCCGGTCAGCTGAGGCCTCTGCTGCGTTCGCCGATCCGGTCACCCTGGGGAGTGCCGGCCCGCTTCAGGGACGCCTTGGTGTGGGCGCCTCCCTTGACCTTGGTCCGGACCGGACCCTCGAAGCCGTGACCACCCTGCGTGTGGGGCAGCTGGGGGCGTTCCGACGCCTTCGCGATCGCCGCCTGGACGCCCTGCTTCTGCTCTTTGCTCATCCCGTCGTCAACTCCCTCGGGAAGCACCCAATCGGACTACTGGGATCCTATGCAGATATACGGACCAATGCACCCGGACCATGCGTAAAGAATGCTGGATCAAGGCCGTGGCGCGGCCGGCCGCTTCGGGGTGCCCACGGTGGCCCGGATCAGCTCCTCCGGGCAGGGCGTACCCCGCGGGAGCTGGTACTTCGCCGCCACCCGGTACTCCCCCGGCGCCGGCGCCAGCAGCTCCGTCCAGGTGTCCCCGGCGGCGTCGGGGGCCGCCTTGAAGAGGCACCCGGACGTGTTGGCGTACTCCTTGGGCGGCGCGCCCGTCCCGGCGGCGGCGGCGCCCCGGGCCTTGGACGCGGGGGTCTCCTGCGGGGGCTCGACCGCCTTGCCCGCCGCGTCCACCAGGCCCAGCCAGGGCGAGTGGGGGATCCGCACGAGGACCCGGCCGGGGGCCTTGACGTCGATGACCAGCTGATCGGCGCCCGCCCGCACCACGGTGGCCGGTCCGGACACCAGGTCCGTCGGGCCGGACACCTGGAACAGCCGCCAGTTCTCGTCGCCCCACACCTCACGGAGGTACGGGAGTCCCGCGCGCACGAGCTTCGCCTCGGCTTCCCCGCCCGAGTCGGGTTTGTCGGCGGGCAGCACCACGTAGTGCACGGCCCAGCGCCGCAGCCAGGCCCGGTAGCCGTCGGCGGTGAGGGTGCCGTCGTAGAAGAGCGGGTTGCGCTCCAGGTCCGCCTGCCGGTTCCAGCCGCGCGCGAGGTTGACGTACGCGGGGAAGGCCGAGGATTCGCGGTGGCTGCTGGCGGGGACCACCTCGACCCGGCCCCGGTCGGCGCCCGCCTTGCCGAGCCGGTCGATCAGCGGGGCCAGCTCCCGGTTCCAGGCGGCCACGGGGGTGGTGCGGACGATGTCGGTGACGCTGTTGGTGGTGATCCAGGCGGTCAGCCCCACGAAGGCCGCCAGCACCGCGTACCGGCGCCGCGAGCGCGGGGCGGCGTACGGGAGGGCGGCGAGCAGCACCGCCCCGCCGAAGAGCATGACCAGCCGGGTCACGTTCGAGCCGACCTGGGAGTCGATCGCCCAGGTCAGGAACACCCCGAAGGTGTAGACGGCCGAGGCGATCCGGACCGTCTTCCACCCCTTGGGCACCAAGAAGACCAGGGACAGGCCGAAGAGGAACGGCAGCCAGGCCGAGCCCAGCTTCATCGGCTGCGTACCGGAGAAGGGGAACAGCCAGGCCGACAGCCCCACGACGGCCACCGGGGCCAGCCCCAGGGCGTACGCGCCCGGCCGCCGCCCGCTCAGGAAGAGCGCGGCCGCGATCACCCCGAGGAACAGCCCCGCGACCGGACTCGCCGCGGTCGCCAGCCCGGCGAGCGGCGCGGCGACGGCGGCTTTGGCCCAGCGCCGCCGGGCCCATTTGCGGGGCCAGCAGAAGACGGCGGCGACGGCCCCGAGCGCGAACAGCACCCCGAGCCCGAAGGTGACCCGGCCCGACAGGGCGTTGCACAGCAGCCCGTAGACCCCGGCCAGGGCCGGCCACAGGGGGCGGCGGACGGCGCCGCGGCAACGGGTCAGGATGAGCGCGAGGAGCCCCGCCGCACAGGTGCCGGCGATCATCATCGTGGTCCGGACGCCGATCATGTGCATGACGTACGGGGACACGACGCTGTACGAGACCGGGTGCATGCCCCCGTACCAGGCGAGGTTGTACGCGGTGTCGGGGTGCCGGCCGACGAACTCCGCCCACGCGTCCTGTGCCGCCAGGTCCCCGCCGCTGTTGGCGAAGCTGAAGAACCACACCACGTGCAGGACGGCGGCCACGGCGACGGCCACGGCCACCGGATGCCGGTGCGCCCGTGCGAGCAGCCCGGCGCCCGGGCCGCCCGGCCCGGGGGACGCCCCGGCGGGCTCCTGTCCCTGCTCATGCTGCTCAGCGGTGGTCACAACCGACGCTCTCTCCCCGACACGACACGTGAGTCCCGCCCCGGCACCCTAGACGCGCCGCGGCGGCCCCGGGGTTGCCCGGGGCGCCGCGGCGACGCACCTGCGATCGGATCAGCCGATACGGGTCAGCTTGCTGCCGGCACCCGGCGCGACCAGCTCCCGCTGGAGCGCCACGGGCACCTTCACCTGGCTGGCCCCCTCGCCGACGGTCAGCACGCCGACCTGGGTTCCGGCCTTGGCCGTCTCCGGGATCCTGGTGCCGCCGTCGCCGAGCTTGAGGTTCACGGTCAGCGCGGGCCAGCCGACCGCCTGGACGTCGGCGGTGGCCACGACCGGCGTCCGGCCGCCGAGGCCGTCGTCCACGTACCCGACGACATCGCCCTTCTTCACGACGGGCGCGCCCTCGATGGTCTTCTGGGTGGCGATCAGCAGCGTCCGGCTCGCGCCGATGACGCTGTCGATGATCGGCGGCTTGTGCTGGCCGAGGACGGCGCCGACGATCAGCTGGTTGGTGTCGCCGACCTTCTTCTGCGCGGCGAAGAGGAGGTTTCCGCCCGCCTTGGTCGTCGTACCGGTCTTGATGCCGAGGGAGTCGTTGAACGGGACCAGACGGTTCCAGTTGGGCCACGGCTTGCCGGTCGGGTCGGTCCAGCTGGGCATGCGGGTGATGTCCACCAGCGCCGGGATCTCGACGATCTTCAGACCCAGCTTCACCTGGTCCTCGGCGGTGCTGACCGTGGTCGCGTCCAGGCCCGAGGGGTCGGTGTAGGTGGTGTTCGTCATGCCGAGTTCCTTGGCGGTGTCGTTCATCTTCTTGACGAACGCCTCCTGGGAACCGGAGTCCCAGCGCGCGAGCAGCCGCGCGATGTTGTTGGCCGACGGGATCATGAGGGCGGCGATCGCGTCGTACTCCGAGATCTTGTCGCCCTCCTTGACCGTGTTGAGGGTGGACTCGTTGTCCGACTTGTCCTTCTGGCCCTCGGTCTCGGCGGTCTTGTCGACGTCGATCATCGCGCCCTTCTCACCCTTCTTGAAGGGGTGGTCGCGCAGGATGATGTACGCCGTCATCGACTTGGTGACACTGGCGATCGGCACCGGCTTCTGCTCACCGGACGAGCCGATGGTGCCGAGGCCGGCGGCGGCCATGGAGGCCTGCCCCTCGGTGGGCCAGGGCAGCTCGGGCTGCCCGCCCGGGAAGGTGTACGAGGCCTTCGCGGTCATCGCCAGCTTCGGCGCGGGCAGCGGGCGCACCATCTGCACGACGGCGAGCACGATGGCCAGGAGCAGCACGATCGGCGCGTAGATCTTGAACCGCCGGACCGCGGTGCGCATGGGGCTCGGCGGCGGGGGCGGGTTGTTGGTGAGGTCCGCCAGCATGTCGAGCGGCGGCCGCGGGGGCAGCGGCTGCTGGGTGGTGCGCTCGCTGGAGTCCAGCCGGCCGGCCGCCGCCGGCGGGGCCGGGGGCGTCGAGAACGGCTTGGGGGCGGCGGGGGCGGGCTTCGGCGTCGCGGGAGCGGGCGTCGCGGGCTTCGGCGTCGCGGGGGCGGGCTTCGGCGGGGCCGGCTGCTCGTCTCCGCGCAGCGGCACGAAGGTGCTGGACCGCGCCCCGCCCTTCTCCGCGTCCGCCGGCTTCTTCTCACCGGCCGGGGCGGAGCCCGGCTTGACGGCCCGGAAGACGGCCGTGCGCTCGCTGTCGCCGTCGAGCGCCTTGCCCGACCCGGCGGCCTTCTCGGCATCGGCCGGCTCGGCCCCGCGGGCGTCCTGCGCGGGCTTCTTGTCCTCCACGGAACCGGAGCCGGAGCCCGGCTTCACCGTGCGGAAGACGGCGGTGCGCTCGCTGTCGGCGGCGGCGGGCTTCCCGCCCTTGTCCGCCGCGTCCGCGGGGGCCGCCTTGTCAGCCTTCTCCGCGTTGGCCTTGTCGGCCTTCTCCGCGTCGGCCTGCTTGGCCCCGCGCGGGTCCTGCGCGGGCTTCTTGTCCTCCACGGAACCGGAGCCGGAACCGGAACCGGGCGCGACGACGCCGAAGGCGGTGGTGCGCACGTCCGCGGACGGCTTCTTCGGCTCGTCGGCCGGAGCGGATCCCGGCTTCACGGCCCGGAAGACGGCCGTGCGCTCGCTCTTGCCGTCGGCCGGCCCGTCGGCCTTCCCGGCCCCGCGCGGGTCCTGCGCGGGGTTCTTGTCCTCCGCCGGAGCGGAACCCGGCTTCACCGTGCGGAAGACGGCCGTGCGCTCGCCGTCACCCTTCTCGGGCTCAGCGGCGGGCTTCCTGTCCTGCCCCGAACCGGAATCGGGCACGACGACGCCGAAGGCGGTGGTCCGCACGTCCGCGGACGGCTTCTTCGGTTCCGCACCGCGCGGATCGCGCGCCGGCTTCTCTTCCTCCGCGGAGGAAGAACCCGGCTTCACCGTACGGAAGACGGCCGTGCGCTCCCCGTCGCCCTTCCCGGGCCCGTCGGCGGGCTTCTTCGGCTCTCCGCCGCGCGGGTCCTGCGCGGGCTTCTTGTCCTCGGTCGAAGTGGAATCCGCCTTCACGGTACGGAAGACGGCCGTGCGCTCGCCGTCACCCTTCTCGGGCTCAGCGGCGGGCTTCTTGTCCCGCGCCGAACCGGAATCGGGCACGACGGCCCCGAAGGCGGTGGTCCGCACGTCCGTGGACGGCTCCTTCGGGCCGTCGGAGGTCTCCGAGGGAGCCGAGCCCTGGCGGACCACGCCGGGCGTGGCCGGCTTCTCGGGGTCCGCCCGACCGGGGGACGGCTCCGAAGCGGTGGCCGCCTTGCCCGCGCCGCCGGTCCCGGCGGCCGAGTCCGAGCCCGAGCCCGAGCCCGAGTCCGATTCCGTACCCTCGCCGCCGTCGCCGTCCGTGTCGCTGCCCACGTCACCGTCCGTGTCCGCGTCCGTGTCCGCGTCCGTGTCCGCGTCGGCGGTCCGGTCCGCCGGTCCCGTCGGCTCGGCGGTCGCGACCCATGCGGCCACGGCCTCCTTCAGCGCGTCGCGCCGCGGCGGCGGCTGAAAGACCGAAAGCCTCGGGTCCTGTTCCGCGGAGGAGGACTTCGCCGTTCCCGACGTTCCTTCATCTACCGACTTGTCGGGGGACTCGCCCGCCACCGTTCCTCCTCGATCGCCGTCCGGTCGCTGTCCGAACCGTCTAACAGTGTCCCGTCTAGGGGGCATCGCCCCCGTGCTAGACGAGAACGACATAGCTGCAGGTTCCCCCGCAAAGCGGCCAGGCGCTCTCGACAGATGAATGTGAGAGGCGTCACCCTGTCACTCATCCACGCGGGGAGGCATGGATGGGCAGGAGCCGCAGAACAATTCCAGAGGAGCTTCTGCTGCTCGCCTTGGACCCGGCCACGGGAACCACGGCGCAGCCGCAGTCGCTCGACCTCGGCCTGGCCGGGGCACAGCTAGTGGAGCTGGCTCTGGCAGGACGGATAGCCCCTGACGGGGATCGTATCGCCGTGGTGATGCCACGGCCGACAGGAGATCCGACTTTGGACTCCGCACTGGAACTGCTGCGCAGGCGCGGCAGCCCGGTCCGGGCCGTCCACTGGATCGGCGGACCCCGGCTGGGGCTCCGCCAGATTTACCTCGCCCACCTGGAGCGCTGCGGCATGGTGCATGCCGTCGCGGGACAGATGTGCGGGGTGTTGCCGACGACTCGCTACCAGGCGACCGACACGGCGATCAGCCGGGAGATCCGTGCCCGGCTCGACAGTGCGATCCGCACCGGTGTACCGCCGGACCCGCGGACCGCGGCGCTCGCCGCACTGGCCCACGCGGTCGGACTCGGCAAGCACCTGTACCCCGGCAACGAGGGGCGGTCGTCACGGTCCCGGCTGCGGGACCTGATCCGGCACGACCCGATGGGCGGTCTCGTAGCGCACGCCGTGATGGACGTCCAGAACGGCGTGGCCGCCCAGCCGCGCCGCGACCGGGCTCCGGCCCAGCCGCCCGCCGCCCGGGCCACGGCGAGCAGCGGTGTGCCGCTGCAGCCGCGCCGGACGGGTGCGATGGCACGGGCGGCAGCGCACTAGGGACGGACCCGCAACACCCGTACAGGCAGCACGCACAGGCCCCGTGACACCCCTTGATCCGCCGAACGGGGCACAGATCGCCGCGACCGGAGGTCCCCCAAGGACCGGCGCGGAAGCCGCCCGCACGCGGGGTGGCGTGACCGGCTCACCGGTCACGCCTCCCACCGTCCGACGCCGCCGACTGGGCATGGAATTGCGCAAGCTTCGCGAGGACAAGGGCATGACGGCCGAACAGGTCGCCGAACGCCTCCTCGTCTCCCAGTCGAAGATCAGCCGGTTGGAGAACGGCCGCCGGTCCATCAGCCAGCGTGACGTCCGCGACCTGTGCGAGGTGTACGAGGTCGAGGACGCCCGGCTGGTGGACTCGCTCATGCAGATGGCCAAGGACTCCCGCCAGCAGGGCTGGTGGCACGCCTTCGGGGACATCCCGTACAGCGTCTACATCGGGCTGGAGACCGACGCGGCCAGCCTGCGCACCTACGAACCTCAGATGGTCCCCGGCCTGCTCCAGACCCCGGAGTACGCCCAGGCCCTCATCCGCGGGGCACTGCCGGAGACGGCGCCCGCCGACGTGGACAAGCGCGTCCAGGTCCGCATGCACCGCCAGAAGCGGCTCTCGGAGACGGACAACAACAATCCCGACGTCGGGCCGCTGCGCCTGTGGGCGGTCATCGACGAGGCGGCGCTGCGCCGGCACGTGGGCGATCCGCAGTTGATGATCCGGCAGCTGGAGTACCTGATAGAGCAGTCGCAGCAGCCGTACATCACGGTGCAGGTGATGCCGTTCTCGATGGGCGCGCACCCCGGGGTGAACGGGCAGTACGCCATTCTGGAATTTCCGGACGCATCCGACTCGACGGTCGTCTACATCGAGGGCGTCACGAGCGATTTGTACCTGGAGAAGGCCAACGACGTTCAGAAATACAGCGTGATGTACGAGCACCTGCGGGCCCAGGCCCTCAATGTGGACCAGACCAGGCAGTTCATCGGCGAGATCATCGACCACTACGCGGGCAAGACGGGAAAGTGACCTGATGACCTGATGACCTGAGGCCCTGATGGCCTGATGGCCTGATGGCCTGATGGCCTGATGCGGCGAGGGGGGCCGGTACGGTACACCGTCGGTCCCCGGCCGGAAAAGGCCTGACCGGAATATGCCACCCGGTCGAGTGAATGCCTCGGTCAGGCGTCGGGAGGTGCCGGTAGCGTCGATCACGTCGGTCAGGGAATTGACCGGCACGCAACCGGAACTACTCGCTGAACCGGAGAGAAACATGGCAATTCGTCAGGGCGCCACGGAAAACTGGACCAAGTCCTCCTACTCCGGCGGAAACGGCGCCTGCGTCGAGGTCAAGTCCCCGGCCGTGGAAGCGATCGCGGTCCGCGACTCCAAGGTGCAGGACGGCCCGTCCCTCACCTTCGCGCCGGCCTCCTGGACCTCCTTCGTCACCGACGTCGTCGCGGGCCGGTAAGGGCGCCTCGCCTGAACACCGAAGCGCCCTGTCCGATGCCAGGTCCGATACCGGGGCCGGCGCCGGATCCCACGGCCGGTCCGGCAATGCCGACCAAAGCCCCCTCGACCGGCCCGCCGTCCTGGCCGAGGGGGCTCGGTCATGTCCGGGACCTCAGCGCAGCAGGTCCACGTAGCGGTCGGTTCCCGGCACCGTCGGGATGAACGGCGCGACCAGTTCCACCCGCCCCAGCCCCGATTCCGCGACCTCCGCGTCCAGCCCCTGGAAGCGGTCCCAGCAGGTGCGCGGGTCGGCTTCGAGGAACCACAGCAGGGTGAGCCGGGTGTCGACCCCCTCGACCTGCTTCACATAGGTCATCCGGTCGCCGGGCAGCGGCGTCGGCCGGAAGACGGTCACCATCGCCGCCTGCGAGCCGTTCAGCCGTCGCGGCAGGTCCCGGGAGCGCAAACGTTCCAGCAGCTCCGCCCGCCGGCCGGGGTCCTCGGCGTCGACGACCTGGAGCACGAGCCCGGCGTACGGGTGGTCGAGGGCGTGGAAGTCGCGGGGTCCGGCGGCCCCGTCGCGGTAGACGGTCGCCTCGTGGTCCTGGAAGGCCGTGAAGACGTGGGTGCGGTCCTGGTGGACCCGGCCGTCCCGGTTGAGGCGCTTGTTGATGCCGACGGTCCACTTCATGTGCTCGTCGTAGCGGCCCTCGGTCACCCAGTACGTGGAGAGGTAGCAGCCGGCGGTGACGGGCTGGGCGACCGCCGACTTCTCCGGGTAGCGCAGTTCCTGGAGGTCGCGGGTGGCGACCCAGCGGCGGCCGGCGTACATCCAGGGCATGGCCATGGCGCCGGCGTAGTAGTGGTCGTCCTCGTACCAGCGGTTGTACGCGTACTCGTGGCCCGGGTGGGGTTCCACCATGGTGATGAGGGCGTGGCCGGGGCGGACCCCGTACGGGCCCACGGCCGCCAGCTCCGCGTAGTCCCCGGCCCGGGTGTCCACGGGCTCCGGCCCCCGGTCCGGCCGTTCCCGATCGTCTCTGGTCGTCATGGCACCGGTCTAGCTGATGATGCGTCAGTTGGGGAGGGGTCGGGCGCGGTTCAGCCGGTGGACAGTAGGTGCCGTCTACACCTTCCGCCGCTAGGCTGCGCGGCATCCGCCACCCGAAGGAGCCCCCATGCCCCTCGACTCCCCCGCCCCGGCCGCCGCCCCGCTCCCGCCCTTCGCCGCCCGCGCCGCCTCCGTGGGCGGCTCGCCCGTGCGGGAGATCCTCGCGCTCACCGAACGCCCCGGAGTGATCTCCTTCGCCGGGGGACTGCCCGCGCCCGAACTCTTCGACACCGCCGGCCTGCGGGCCGCCTACGACGCCGCCCTCACCGGGGCCGCCGCCGCCCGCGCGCTCCAGTACTCCACCACCGAGGGCGCCCCGGAACTGCGCGAGGCCGTCGCCGCGCGGGCCCGTGCCCGGGGCCTGCCCACCACCGCCGACGAGGTCCTGGTCACCACCGGCTCCCAGCAGGCCCTCACCCTGATCGCCGCCACCCTCCTGGAGCCGGGCGACACCGTCCTCGTCGAGAACCCCACCTACCTCGCGGCCCTCCAGTGCTTCGGCCTCGCGGGAGCCCGGGTGATACCCGTGCCCTGCGACGAGCGGGGCCTGCTGCCCGACGCCCTGGCCGAACTCACCGCCCGGGAACGCCCGAAGCTCCTCTACACCGTCCCCACCTTCCAGAACCCGACCGGGCGCACCCTGCCGGGCGGGCGCCGCGTCGAGGTGGCCCGGACCGCGGCCCGCCTCGGGCTGTGGCTCGTCGAGGACGATCCGTACGGGGACCTCCGCTACGAGGGCGACCACCAGCCCTGGATCGCCGCCCACCCGGGCGCCGAGGACCGCACCGCCCTGCTCGGCAGCTTCTCCAAGGTGATGGCACCGGGGCTGCGCCTGGGCTGGCTGCGCGCCCCCGGCGCGCTGCGGCGCGCGGCGGTGGTCGCGAAGCAGGCCGCCGACCTGCACACCTCGACGGTGGATCAGCTGGCCGCCGCCCACTACCTCGGCGCCGCCGACCTCGACGCCCACGTCGCCCGGGTCCGCGAGGCCTACCGGGCACGCCGGGACGCCCTCCTCGCCGGACTGGGCGGGGCGCTCCCGGAGGGCTCGGAGTGGAACCGTCCCGAGGGCGGCATGTTCGTGTGGGCGCGGCTCCCCGAGGGGTACGACGCGGGCGCCCTGCTCAAGTCGGCGGTGGCCCACGACGTGGCGTACGTCCCGGGGGCACCCTTCTTCACGGGCACCCCCGACCCGCGCACGCTGCGCCTGTCGTTCACCACGCACACCCCGGCGGAGATCGCAGAGGGCCTCGCCCGGCTGGGCCGGGCCCTGGGATAGCCAGGTGCACTGACCGCAGCGTCGTTGACGCGGCTGATGCGGTGTGGCGTACGCGGACTCCGCCGTCGGGCTGGCCCATGAGGACCTCACCGCCGCAGCGGACCTGTGGATGTCCGAGTGGCCGAGTGCCTGCGAGGCGTACACGGAGGCGGTTGCGCCTCTCGACGAGCGCCGGCCTCGGCCGTCTGGAGCGGTAACTCCTCGCGGAACTCTGCCGTTCAGCCGTCAGCTCGCCCCTTGTGGCTACCTCCCCCTACCACTGCCGACACCGCAGCGGACGACCAGCCGTCAGCTTCTGCGGGCGCCGCCAGCAGGTGTCCCCACCGCAACCTCGCGCAAAGCCGCGCGGTGGAGTAGCGGGGCTAAACAAGATCTTCCGCGTCTGCAGAACTCTGTCGCCCCGCCGCCCAACTGCCGCGTGGTTATTGCTGCTGCTGTTGTTGCTGTTGCTGCTGCTGCTTCTCTTGTTGTTGCTGTTGCTGTTGCTGTTGCTGCTGTTGCTGCTGCTGTTGCTGCTGCTGTTGTTGTTGCTGCTGTTGTTGTTGCTGTTGCTGCTGCTGTTGCTGTTGCTGCTGTTGCGGGTTCTGCTGCTGCTGTTGCTGTTGCTGTTGCTGTTGCTGTTGCTGCTGCTGTTGCTGTTGCTGTTGCTGCTGTTGTTGCTGTTGCTGCTGCTGCTGTTGTTGCTGTTGCTGCTGCTGTTGCTGTTGCTGCGGGTTCTGCTGCGGGTTCTGCTGCTGCTGTTGTTGCTGCTGCTGGGTAATTTGATTGATGATTTGAATTATGACCGGTTGCGCAATGCCGAGGCGCTTACCCGCGGCTTCGGTCGCTGCTTTGGCCTCTGCCTTCACCACCTGCGGGGGGGCACCTCTCTGCACCGCCGCTTGCGCTGCAGCCTGTCCTGCCTGTAGGGCAGCGGCTGCCTTTGCCGAGGACGCTGCAGGGCCGATGCAGACCACAGAACCTACGGAGAACGGGCCCTGGCCCGTAACGGTGATCGGGCCGATGCGACCGCCAGAAGTGGAGCGCACAGTTTTTCCGCCAGGCGAGACGGTGAACGTCTGACTGGCAGCGAAATTCTCTCCCGTCAGAGTGCTTCCGTTCACACGGCACTTCGGGTTGGAAGCGGCGGAAGCTGAGGTGACGGCTCCAGCCGTTCCGCCGCCTAGCGCGACTATCACGGCGACACTCAATATGATCTTGCCTTTCACGGACTTCTCCTCTCGACACTGCGCCATCACACAACCGGTAGGTAGGACAGCGATTGAGGCCCCTTCAGGCAGTCGACGACAAAGCCTGCTCGGCTGGAACTCGTCTGGCCTGAGCCTCAGCACCCGGGTGCCTTCGCCGGGAACTCTCCACCCCGCATTGCCAGGTTCAAGTAGCACTAGAGCTACTCGGCGCCCGCTTTGAAGAGCGGCTGTTGGTGTTGCGCGGGAAGTTGACGGGGCCTTCGAAAGCGGGATTTCCCAGTGCGCCCGGTACGCCGTACTTCCGCGGCAGTGGCACCTTCTTCTCTGTCTGTTGCCTAGAGGCGGTGCGGCGCTGTGTTGCTGTCCGGCTCGCCCTTGATGGCCTGATAGCTGCGCATCCGCCGATTACCGCCACGACCAGCAAGGCCCCAGGGCGACACCATCTCAAGCCAGCTGGAGGGCAGCACATGCCTCTCTTCCACCATGCCCGGCATCCCGTTGAATCGCATCCCGAGTGCGCGGGTGCCGGGGGTGGCGGTCGCCCGGTCCATGGCTTCGGCCAAGCCGGGATCGCGGGTGCTCCCGGGAGAACCGACCTCCAAGATCCACTTCGTCGCGGACGGCCGGTGCCAGCCCCTCGCGGTCGTCATCACGCCGGGACAGGCTGGTGACGCACCCGCATTCGAGCAGGTCATGGCCCGCCTGCGGGTGCCCAGGCTGATCAGCCGCCCCAGGGTCACGCCGGATGAGGCCTGGCTGACAGGGCCTACTCGTCCCGGGCGATCCGACATCATCTGCGGCGGCGCGGAATCCGGGCGGTGATCCAGCAACCCGCCGACCAGGCTGCCCACCGCAAGAGGTTCGCCCGGCTCGGCGGGCGACCGCCGGCCTTCGACCGTGAGGCCTACAAGCAGTCGACCTGGCCCTCGTCCGCCGGCCGGTCCGCCGGCCGGTCCGCCGGCCGGTCGATCGGGCCGGGGCCGGCGGCGTACAGGGCCTCGATCTCGGCGGCGTAGCGTTCGGCCACCGCCCGGCGGCGCAGTTTCAGGGTCGGGGTCAGCGTGCCGTCGGCGACCGAGAGCTCCCCGTCCAGCACCCGGAAGGCCCGGATCCGCGCCGGCCGGGAGACGGTGGCGTTGGCGGTGGCGACGGCCTCGGCGACCAGGGCGCGCACCGCCGGGTGGGCGGCGGGGGACGCACCGAGGTCGAGGGACCGCCGGGCCGCCCAGGCGGCGACCTCGGCCCCGTCCAGGGTGATCAGGGCCACCGGGTGGGGCCGCCGGTCGCCGACGAGGACGGCCCGGGAGACGAGGGGGGAGGCGTTGCGGACGGCGAACTCCACCTCGGTCGGGGTGATGTTCTTGCCGGCCGAGGTGATGATCAGCTCCTTCTTGCGGCCGGTGATCGTCAGGAAGCCGTCCCCGTCGAGCCGGCCGAGGTCCCCGGTGTGCAGCCAGCCGTCGGCGTCGAGCACCCGCGCCGTCGCGGCGGGGTCGCCGTGGTAGCCGGGGAACACCATCGGGCCGCGGGCCAGCACCTCCCCGTCCGCGGCGATGCGGACCTCACAGCCGGCGACCGGACGGCCGACCGTTCCGGGGCGGACGGCGCCGGGGTGGTTGAGGCTGATCACCCCGCCGGACTCGGTCATCCCGTAGCCCTCGAAGACCCGGATGCCGCAGGCCCGCAGGAAGTCGAGGGTGGCGGGGGCGATCGGGGCGCCGCCGGTCAGCGCCCACTCCAGCCGGCCCCCGAAGGCGGCCCGGACCGGGGCGTAGAGGGACCGCTCCGCCGCCGCGTACGCCTCCCGGGCGGCGTCGGGGAGCCGGCCGTCGGCCGCCAGCACCCCCAGCCGTACGGCCTCCTCGAACCGCTCCCGGCCGCGCTCGGTCCCCTCGGCCAGGGCCAGCACCACCGCGTGCACCTTCTCGAACAGGCGCGGCACGGAAGGCAGGTGGGTGGGCCGGGCCTGCGCGAGCTCCGCGACCACGTCCTCCACCCGGCCCCCGAAGTAGCAGAGCTCCCCGCCCCGGAGCAGGGTGGTGAACTGGATGAGCTGCGCCAGCAGGTGCGCCAGTGGCAGGTACAGGTACGTGGAGTCCCCCGGTCCGCCCCGGATCAGCGGGAGCGTGGAGTCCTGGACGGCCCCGAGGTTGCCGTGGGTGAGCCGGCAGCCCTTGGGCAGGCCCGTCGTTCCGGAGGTGTAGACGACGGAGGCGTCGGCGTCGCGGGTGACCGAGGCGGCCCGGGCGGCGAGCGCCGACTCGGGTGCGAGCGGCGGCCCCTGGGGAACGTCCATCCGCAAGACCGCGCGCAGCGCAGGCAGTTTGGGGCGCAGCGCCTCGATCCGGGCCGCCTGGACGGCGTCCTCGCAGACGGCCACCACCGTCTCGGAGTCCGAGAGCACCCACGCCAGTTCCTCCTCCCCCGCCGTCGGGTACACCGGCACGAGCACCGCGCCCGCCGCGAGGATCCCGAAGTGGGCGTACGTCCACTCGGGCCGGGTCTCGGCGAGGACCGCGACCCGTTCCCCGGCCGCTACGCCGAGGCCGAGCAGGCGCCGGCCCACCGTCCGGACCTCCGCGGCGAGTTCGGCGTAGCTCCGGGTCCGCCACCCGGGTTCCCCCTCCCCCGGCCCCGTGCGGAAGCGGAGCGCGGGCGTGGGCCCGTACCGCTCCTCGGTCCACTGGGTGAACTCCGCCAGCGTGTCCGGCCGACCGTCCATCTCTTGCCCTCCCGGTGACAGGTGACAGGTGACCCCCGCCCCTCGACGCTAGGCACCGCCGCACCCGCTGCGGCAGGACCGGAAGCGTCACCACCGCTGACCCCAGCGCTCATCGGGGTTACCGTCGAAGCCATGGGGAGGCCGACGGTCACCGTGCACCACGTGCGCGCCGTGCTCGCGGGGGCGCGGCGCGGCGGCTTCGACCTGGTGCCGCTGCTCCAGGAGGCGCAGATCCCGCCGCTGCTGCTCGGCGACGACCGGGCGCGGATCACGCCGGCGCAGTTCGCGCGCCTCTTCCGGGCCCTGTACCGCACCACTCAGGACGAGTTCCTGGGCCTGTCCACCGTGCCGAGCCGGCCGGGGACCTTCGCGATGATGTGCCACGCCTGCCTGGGCTCCCGGGACCTGGGGGCGGCGGTGGAGCGGGCCGCGGTCTTCTACGGGCTGTTCCCGGGCGGGCCGGAGCTGGCGCTGGAAGTGGAGGACGGGCAGGCCCGGTTCACGGTGCGCGAGGACTTCGAGGGTGACGAGGAGCGGTTCCTCACCGAGTGCGTGCTCGCGATCTGGCACCGGCTCAGCAGCTGGCTGGTGGGGCGCCGGATCCCCCTCGCGCACGCGGCCTTCGCGTATCCGGCGCCGCCGCACGCGGACGAGTACGACGCGCTCTTCGGCTGCCCGGTCCGCTTCGGCGCCGGGCGGACGGGCGCCGCCTTCGATGCGCACTGGCTGACCGCACCCCTCGTACGGGACGAGCCCGAGCTCGACGCGATGCTGCGCCGGGCCCCCTTCGACCTGCTCTCGCGCCCCGCGTACGGGACCACGGTCGCGGAGCAGGTGCGCCGGAGCCTGACGCGGCGGCTGCGTGAGTCGCCGCGGCTTCCGGAGCTGGGGGAGGTCGCGGCGCGCCTCGCGGTGTCTCCGGCCACCCTGCGGCGCCGGCTCCGGGAGGAGGGGACTTCCTTCCAGCAGCTCAAGGACCACGTCCGGCGGGACGCGGCGATCGCGGGGCTGGCCGAGAGCGGGGAGCCGATCGCCGAACTCGCCGCCCGCCTCGGCTTCTCGGAGGACACCGCCTTCCACCGCGCCTTCCGCCGCTGGACGGGCACCACCCCGGGGGCGTACCGGATCGCGTCCGGGGGGTAGTGCGGGGCGCGCCGGGTCCGCGGGGTGTGCGCCCGCACTCCGTTGACCACGGAAAGTGATCGCCCCAATACTCGGCGTGGCGAACGCCCGGCCGGGCTTCGCCGACGCATTCGCCGATGAAGAGGTGGGACTCATGGGCATCCTGACGGGCCGGGACGACGGGGCGCGGCCGGCGCCGGGGCGGCGGGCCGTACTGGGCCGGGCGCTGGGCCTGGCGGCGGCGGGTCTGGGCGCCGCCGTGGCGGTGGGGGCCACGGCTCCCGCCGCGTACGCGTCGGCCCGCGCGAACCAGAACAACTGGCGGTTCTGCACCAAGTGCTTCGGCCTGTTCTTCCGCGGCTATCCCACGGACGGCGCCTGCCCGGCGGGCGGCGGCCACGACTCGGCCGGCTACGACTTCAACATCCCGCACGACATCCCCGAGACGCCGACCGCCCAGCACAACTGGCGCTTCTGCACGAAGTGCTACGGGATGTTCTTCTGGGGCTACCCGGACAACGGCCGCTGTCCCGCCGGAAACGCCCACGCGGCGGCGGGGTACGACTTCGTCCTGCCGCACGACATCCCCGCGACCGCGAAATCGCAGCGCGACTGGCGGTTCTGCCCCAAGTGCTACGGGCTCTACTTCTACGGCTATCCCACCAACGGCCGCTGCCCGGCGGGCGACGCCCACAGCGTGGCGGGCTACGACTTCGTCCTGCCCTTCCTGTAGGCCCGGCCACGGCTCCGCGCGCGGCCGAGCGCGCCGGTGGGCCGGTGGGCCGGTGGGCCGGTGGGCCGGTGGGCCCGCGCGGGCCCACCGCCGAATTCGTTCGCCGCACGGTCGGCCCGCCCGGTACAACGGCCCGATGGGTACCTGGACCGACGCCTTCTTCGCCCCCGCCGAGCCGGGGCTGCTGCTCCCGCGCGAGGACTTCGGGCGGCTCCTGCTCGCCCTGGGGCGGGAGCGGGTGGTGCGGATGCCCTGGGTGCTGCTCGCCGGCCGGCTGTGCGCGAACGCGAGCCTCAACTGGGGCAGCGTCAGCGGAGAGGCCAGCGGGAACCGGGAGGCCGGGCCGGGCACCGTGCTGCGGACCGGGGAACCCTTCCCGGAGAACGTGGACGACGACCCGCCGCCCTGGGGCGACTCCCACGAGGAGGCGCGGGTGCTGGCGCGCGGGGAGTCGATGGACGGCCTGACGGCGGCCCTGCGGACGGCTCCGTACGGCACCGAGGACATCTCCGTCGCCTTCGCCGGTGTGGACTTCGCCAACCCGGCGGTCAAGGACTGGTTCTGGTGGGACGACCCCCGCACGACGGTCGTCTGCTACGCCTTGGCGAGCCCGCAGGAGCGGCCGCTGAAGGCGGAGTTCTACGGGATCCCGCGCGGCCGGACCCATCGGGTGCGCACCTGCCTGGTCCACACGTACAAGATCGTCTCGGGATCCGGGCCGGTGCCGGCCATCGCCTCCGTGGCTGCCCGGCACTTCGGGCCGGATCCGGTCACGGGCGCGACGCGCGACTGAGGGGCGTCGCGGGCGCGGCGCGGCGCGGGCGAGGCGCGGCGCGGGCGGGTGGGAGTCCCGCGCGGGCGGGTGGGAGTCCGGGGCAGGCGGGTGGGATTCCGGGTCAGGCGGGTGCGCGTCCCGGTCAGGCGGGTGGGATTCCGGGGCAGGCGGGTGCGCGTCCCGGTCAGGCGGGTGGGAGTCCGGGTCAGGCGGGTGCGCGTCCCGGTCAGGCGGGTGGGAGTCCGGGCCAGGAAAGGTGAGCTGCCCGGTCAGCCACATCCCGACCGGTCGGTCACTACCTTCGCTTCACCCACCCCCACACGGACCCCCGGGAGAGCCGCCCATGCGCATCCGAAGCACCGGCACCGCCCTGGCCGCCGTGGCCGCCCTGGCCGTTTCGGCCTGGATCCCCGCCGCCACCGCCACGGCCGCCGACGGCGGAGCCGCCGCCCGCCCCGGCGACATCGTCTCCAGCGCCCCGTCCGCCTTCCATCCGCTGCCCGGTCAGCCCACCGGCACCAAGGCCTGGAAGGTCCACTACCGCTCGACCACCGCCGACGGCGCCCCGAACGTGGTCTCGGGCACCGTCATCGTCCCGCAGGACGGCCGCACCGGCCCCCGCCCGCTGATCACCTACGCCGTCGGCACCGTGGGCATGGGCGACTCCTGCGCCCCGAGCGAGAACCTGCCGAACGGCACCGCGATGGAGGCCAACCTCATCCAGCAGTACACCCTGCGCGGCTGGGCGGTGGTCGTCACCGACTACGAGGGCCTCGGCACCCCGGGCGTCCACACCTACACCGTCGGCCCCTCGGCGGGCCACGCCGTCCTCGACGCCGCCCGCGCCGCGATCCGGCTGCCGGAGGCCGGGCTGGGGGCGGACGCCCCGGTCGGGATCATCGGCTACTCGCAGGGCGGGCAGGCCAGTGGCTGGGCGGCCGAGCTGCAGGGCTCGTACGCCCCGGAGCTGAAGGTGAAGGGCACGGCGACCGGCGGGGTCCCGGCGGACCTGATGAAGGTGGCGGCCTCCGACAACGGCTCCTTCGGATCCGGCCTGATCTTCATGGCGGCGGCCGGGCAGGACGCGGCCTTCCCGGAGCTGGGGCTCGACTCCTACCTCAACCCGGAGGGCCGGGCCCTCGTCGCAGGGATGAAGGAGAACTGCGTCGCCGTCGACGCGATCGCCGGCTCCTTCAAGCGGATCTCCGACCTCACCACGCACGACCCGCTCGCGCAGCCGGACTGGCGGGCCCGCCTGGAGCAGAGCCGGCTCGGCGGGACGGCCCCGGCCGCGCCGGTGTACCAGTACCACGCGCTCGGCGACGAGCTCATCCCGTACGCCGTGGGCCGGCAGCTGCGCTCCGAGTGGTGCGCGAGGGGCGCGGACGTGCAGTGGGACACCGTCTGGGTGGGTGAGCACGTCAGCGGGGTGATCACCCGCTCCCCGGAGGTCGGGAACTGGATGGCGGACCGCTTCGCGGGTCGCGCCACGCACCCGAACTGCTAGCCGCCGCGCGGCGGGACCCGCCGTCCGCCCCGCCGGGGGTCACTCCCCGGCGGGGCAGGCGCGCGTTCCGTGCGGGAGGCGGCCGTCGGTGAGGAAGGCGTCCACGTGGCCGCGTACGCAGGCGGAGGTCCCGTAGCCGGTGTGTCCGTCGCCCTTGTGGTCCACGATCACGGCCGAGCCCAGCCGGCGGGCCGTCTCCTCGGTCCACTCGTACGGGGTCGCCGGGTCGCCGCGGGTGCCGACGAGCAGCATGCGCGGGGCGCCGGGGTGGTCGATCCGGCGGATGAAGTCGGTGCCGGCGGGGCGTCCGTAGCAGGCCAGTACGGTTCCCAGCTGGCCCGGCCCGAAGATCTCCGACACCGCGCGGAACTCCGGCTCCAGGTCCCGGATCTCCCGCTCGATGGCCGCCGGGCCGGCCCGGTCGTCGCTGCGGTCGGGGTCGTCGGCGCAGTTCACGGCGGTGAGGGCGGCCTCGGCGTTGTCGGCGGGGACCGTGGCGGGACCTTCGCCCGCGTCGGGCGACGGGCCGGTGGGGCCGCCGAGCTGCATCAGCCCGACGGGGTCGTGCCGCCGCTCTGCCAGGGCGAGGGCGTCGGCGAGGGCGGGCCAGGCGGCCGGCGCGTACAGGGCGCCGGCGATGGCGTCGACCGCGTCCTGTCCGGTGAACCAGGAGCCGTCGTCCCCGACGAGCGGGTTCCGGTCGAGCCGCGCGACGAGGTGGTCGACCCGTTCCTTGGCGGTTCGGGTGCTGGTGCCGTAGACGCAGCCCGGACGGTGGGCGCACCAGGTGAGGAAACGGTCGAGGGCGCGCTGGCGGCCGCGCGCCGAGGCGAGGGCCTGTTCGACGAGGGGTTCGCTGAGGGTGTCGACCCCGTCGAGGACCATCCGGCCGGTGCGGTGCGGGAACAGGGCGGCGTAGACGGCGCCGAGCCGGGTGCCGTAGGAGAAGCCGAGGTAGTTGAGCTTCTTGTCGCCGAGCGCCCGGCGGATGGCCTCCATGTCGCGGGCCACCTGGACGGTGCCGACGTACGGGAGCACGGGTCCGGAGTGCAGGGCGCAGCGGCGGGCCACGGCGCGCAGGGCGGCGAGCTGGGAGGCGGCGTCGGCCGGGACACCGTCGCCGACCTCCTGGGAGCCGCCGCAGGAGACGGGTTCGCTGAGGCCGACGCCGCGGGGGTCGAAGGTGACGAGGTCGTAGCGCTCGCCGAGCTTCACGAAGGTCTCGGGGTCGGCGGCGAGGGAGGCGGTCCCGCGTCCCCCGGGGCCGCCGAAGTTCAGCAGCAGCGAGCCGAGGGGGTGCCGGCCGGGGGCGGTGGCCGGGATCCGGGCGAGGGCCACCCGGATGGTGCCCTTGGCGGGGTCGTCGTGGTCGAGGGGGACGGTCACGGACCCGCACGTCATGCCGTCGGGCACGGGCTTGTCGGGGCAATCCCCCCACCGTATGGGCCCCGGGGCGGGGGACGGGGTGCCGGATCCGCTCCCGGAGCCGGGGCCGGGGCCCGCGCCGAGGGCGGAGGCCAGCACGACCGCACAGACCGCGGCGGCCCCGCGCGTACGCAGCCGGGCCCGTACGGGGGCACGGAGGCGGCCGGGCGCGTCGGCAGGCGGGCGCCCGGCCACATCGTTACGGGCACGGCCGGCCACATCGGTACGGGCACGGCCGGCCACATCGTTACGGGTACGGCCGGGCGCGTCGGTATGGGAACGGCCGGGGCCGTGGGAGCGGGTACGGCGGTGGGAACGGTGCACGACACCCTCCTCGGGTGATCCCCCGGACCGGTCAGCCCAGCTCACCCTAAGCGCGCCCCGCCCCTCCCGCCCCTCGGCCGCCGCCGGAGGGGTTACCCCCGGCCGGGGCCCGGCTCACCGCTCCCTGCGGTACAGCTCCTCGATCTCCCGCTCGTAGTCCCGCGCGACAGCGCCCCGCTTGAGCTTCATCGACGGCGTCAGGTGCCCCCGCTCCTCGGTGAAGTCCCCCGGCAGGACCGCGAAGCGGCGTATCGATTCGGCCCGCGAGACCAGCGCGTTCGCCTCGTCGACGGCCCGCTGGAGGTCGGCGAGCAGGGCCTCGTCGGTGAGCAGCTCGCGGATCGGCACTCCCTGCTTCTTGTGCATCTGCCGCCAGTGCGCCAGCCCGTCCGGTTCGAGGGTGATCAGGGCGGTGACGTACGGCCGGTTGTCGCCGACGACCATGCACTGCCCGACCAGCGGATGGGCGCGGAGCCAGTCCTCCAGGGGGGCGGGGGCGACGTTCTTGCCGCCGGAGGTGATGATCACGTCCTTCTTGCGGCCGGTGATGGTGAGGTACCCGTCCGCGTCGAGCTCGCCGATGTCCCCGGTGGCCAGCCAGCCGCCGGGCTGCTGCGCGGYGACGTTCCAGTAGCCGGCGAAGACGTGCGCCCCGCGCAACAGCACCTCCCCGTCGTCGGCGATGCGCACCGCCGTCCCCGGCAGCGGCCAGCCGACCGTGCCGAGCCGGGGGCGCAGCGGCGGGGTGACCGTGGCGGCCGCGGTCGTCTCGGTGAGCCCGTAGCCCTCGAAGACCTCGATCCCGGCGCCCGTGTAGAAGGCGGCGAGGCGTCGGCCGAGGGGGGAGCCGCCGCTGAGGACGTAGCGGACGCGGCCGCCGAGGGCGGCGCGGACGCGGCGGTAGACGAGCGGGTCGTACAGGGCGTGCGCGGCCCGCGTGCCCATGGGGGGCCGTCTGCCCTCGCTCTGCGCCTCGCCCACGCTCTGGGCGATGCGGGAGGCCCGGTCGAAGGAGGCGCCCTTGCCCATCTTCTCGGCGGTGGCGCGGGCGGTGTTGTAGACCTTCTCCAGGACGTAGGGGATGGCCAGCAGGAAGGTCGGCTGGAAGCCGGCGAGGTCGGCGAGGAGGTCCTCGGTGGCGATGCTCGGCGCGTGTCCGAGTCTGACGCGGGCCCGCAGGCAGCCGACGGCGACCATCCGCCCGAAGATGTGGGACAGCGGGAGGAAGAGCAGGGTGGAGGCCGGGTCCTCGCTGACCGACTTGAACACGGGGTGCAGCAGCTCCACCGCGTTGTCGACCTCGGCGTAGAAGTTGGCGTGGGTCAGCACGCATCCCTTGGGCTGCCCGGTGGTGCCGGAGGTGTAGACGAGCGTGGCGACGGACTGCGGCGCACGGGTGGACCTGCGGGCGTGCACGATCGCGTCGGGCAGGTGCTCCCCGGCCTTGACGAGCCGGGCGACCGCCCCGGTGTCGAACTCCCACAGGTGCGCGAGCCGGGGCAGGTTGCCGCGTTCGGCGCTGATGATGCGGGCCTGCGCGGTGTCCTCGACGGCGCAGGCCACGGCCCCGGAGTCGTGGATGATCCAGCGCGCCTGGAGGGCCGAGGAGGTGGGGTAGATCGGTACGGTCACCAGCCCGGCGGCCCAGCCGGCGAAGTCCAGCAGCGTCCACTCGTAGGTGGTCCGGGCCATGATCGCGAGCCGGTCGCCCTCCTGGAGGCCCTCGGCGATGAGCCCCTTGGCGACGGCGAGCACCTCGCGGGCGAACTCGGCGGCGGTGACGTCGCGCCAGGTGCCGTCGGGCTCCTTGCGGGCGAGCACGGGCTCGTGCGGGGCTTGGCGGGCGTTCTCGAAGGGGAGGTCCCCGAGCGAGCCGCTCACCGGCATCCCGGCGAGGGCGGGGACCGCCGCCTCGCGCACCACCCCGGCGACGGTGGTCTTGACGGGCTCGACCGGTTTCGGCTCGGCTTCCACGGCTGTTCTCCTCGGTCGTTCCGGGGTTACCGCCGGTAATCTAGGCATGGGAGATCGCGCCCGGCCACCCCCCGGACGGCTTCTTCACCCACCTCCCACCCCCTGCCCACACCCACCGGGGAGAATCGGCACCCCGCCCCCGTCCCTCCCGGAGACCACCGTGGCCCGCGCCGTCCCGCCCCGCCTGCTGCACCTGGACCGCACGCTCGACGAGCTCGACGGTCCCCCGTGGCCACCCGCCCCCGAGCCCACGACCTCCCTGGTCGCCCGCTGCCACGCGCTGCGCCGCCGGCCGCTGGGGACCCTGGCCCCGGCGGACCTCCGCACCCTGATCACCCAGGACATCGCCCTCCCCTTCCTCCTCCCGCTCGCCGTCCCCCTCCTGTTGGAGGACCCCCTGCTGGACGCGTACTTCTACGAAGGCGACCTGCTGCACGCCACCCTCACCCGGCCCGCGGCCGCCTGGGCCCTCGTCCCCGATCTGGCAGCCCTCCTCGCGGCGGCCGTGGCCCTCCTGCCCACCACCCCCGAGCGGGCGGACTTCGTCGCGGCCCACGGTCGGTAACCACCTGGCAACAGCCCCTCGGAACACCTGCGTCGACCCACCCCCACCGGGCAGAATCCCCGCGGGGGCCCGGTCGACGGCTTCCGCGTTCCCGTCCACCGTGAGGAGTCCGCCGGTGTCTCCGCAGGAAATCCAGTTACCGCTCACCCCCCAGCAGGCCGCCGAGGGCACGGTCGTCACCGTCCCCCTGCCCAACGGCACGGCCCGCCTGCGCATACCGCCGTCCCGCGACGGCGACCTGGTCCGCGCCCGCTTCGGCGAGAACGAGGTGCTGCTCCGGGTCCGGGTCACAGCGACGGGGGCGCCGCCCGCACCGCCCGCACCGCCGAAGAAGTCGAGCCCGCTGGGCTGCCTGCTCGCGCTGGGCGTCGTGGCGGCCGTGATCATCGCCATCGTCGTGACGAACGACGGCAAGGACGACGGCTCGAAGAACACGGCCTCCGGCACCTCGACGCACTCCAGCTCGACCACCCCGTACCCGACCCCCACCTACACCTACACGCCGCCGACCTCGGCGCCCACCCTCCCCGCCCTCCCCACCCTCCCGGCGCTCCCGCTCCCCACCCCCACCACGGAGGCCCCCACCCCCTTCGACAAGGGCACCTGCCTCAACGGCCGGCTCCCGGACTCGGAGACGGCCCAGCGGGTGGACGACGTCAAGGAGGTCTCCTGCTCGGCGTCGGACGCGCACTACAAGGTGATCCAGAGGTTCCCGTTCTCCTCGGACATGGAGCAGTGCAAGAGCAACCCCGACACGGAGTACGCCTTCTCGTACCGCTACACGCTCAACGGAAGCGTCATCAACCAGTACGTGTACTGCCTGATCGGCCTCGGCTCCTACTCCCGCTCCTGACGTCCGGCGTTCCCCTCGACCCGCCGCCAGGCCCAGGCGACGGAGGTGACGACGAACGCCGCACCGGCCGACCCGACGAGCTCGGGCACGGCGGCGGCCGGTACGTCCCGCACCCCTCGGGCAACTGCGCGGCGGCGACCTGGACGGAACTCCCTTGCATACGGCTCTCCTTCACGACTTCACGAAGGGGTCCGGCGCGACCGCGCCGGACCGGACGTGAGGAGACCTTGCGCCGCCCGCCCCCTGGCCCCCSCCCCCTGGCCCCAACCTGCACCACGCCTTCGCCCACGAAGGCGGCGGCCTCCGACCCGGAGGCGAACGTCCGCCGCCATGCGGCCGACGGACTCGCGGAGGGCCGGCCCGGCGACCCGGCCGCCCGGGACACCGTGCTGCGGTTCGCGGACGATCAGCCCTGGCCCCGCCGGCCCGCCACCGAGTTCAGCAGCGCGGCCCCCCGCTCCGCGTCGTTCACGCTGACCGCGAAGTCGCGGCCCTTCGCGCGGATGACCAGGCATTCGCCGCCCCGCAGCATCACCGTCGTGCCCAGGCCGTTGATGCGGTAGCCCCAGCCGCCCGCCCGGGACGGGGTGCGGTTTTCCGTGCGGGCCGATTCGATGTCGCGCGCCGCCCAGCGCCGGACCGGCAGCCCCAGCGGGCCGAAGGCCACCTCCAGGCCGTCACCCGTCACCCGCGCCCGGACCGACGAGCAGAGCAGCACGGCCAGGGCGGCGGAGCCGGTCGACGCGACCAGCCCCCACACCGCCGCGTCGGCCAGCCCGGCCAGGGCCGACAGCGCGCCGGCCACCGCCACCAGGCCCAGCACGGCACTGGTCAGCCGGAGCCACGGGTTGCTCTCGCGGGAGAGCCAGACGAGCCGTTCGCCGTCCGGGATCTCCATCCGGGGCCCGGTGGCGGGAGGCTGCGCCCCGGCCTCGCCCCGGCGGCCCGCCAGCGCCCCGCCGAGCGCCGCCAGTACGGCCGCCACCGCGACCCCCACGAGCCACGCCGTCACCGACCCGGCCTGCCGCCAGTCCGCCCGGTCCAGGTTGGCCCGTACGAGCGCGGCCTGGCCGCCGGCCAGCCCCACCCCGGCGCCGGCCAGCGTGGCCGCGACCCAGCCGCCGCCCGGCCCCGCGAACCGCCGGCCGAGGACGACGCCCGCCACGAGGACCGCCCAGATCAGCGCCGGGAACAGCGTCGCCGCCCACAGCGGCATCGAGCCGTCGGGGCCTCCGGAGCCCGCCGACCAGTGCGTGGCCAGCCGGTCCGGCAGCCGCCCGCTCGCGGCCACCGGCATCCCCACCAGCAACACCAGCACCCCCGCGGCCCCTCCGGCCACGCCCCACCCCGTCCACTGCTTCACGGCAACTCCCTGATCATCTCGATGAGATCGGCCTTGCTGTACCCGAGCCGCGCCCCGTCCTCCACCAGTCCGCGTACGCGGTCCAGCAGCCCCGAGCGCCCGCCCGCCCCCTCCGCGACGGTCACCCCGCGGCCCCGCCGGAACTCCAGCAGCCCCTCGTCGCGCAGGACGCGCAACGCCCGCAGGACGGTGTTGGCATTGACCCCGAGCGCCCCCGCGAGGTCCCGCGCGGGCGGGATCCGGTCTCCGGGCGCGCATTCGCCGTCGGCGATGGCGCGCCGGAGGGCTCCCGCCACCTGTTCGTGGAGGGGACGTGGGTCCGCGGTGTTCAGCCTCAGCAACATGGTGCTAGTGAACATAGCACCATCGCCACCACCCGGCCAGACACGCCGACGGCCGGACGGCGGGTTTCCGGGATTGTCGGCGGCCGGACATAAGGTGATCTTCGTAGCGGTGGGAAGTTCCACCGCCCAAGAAAAACGGGGTAGTTGTGACCATTTCTCGTCTTTCCGCGCTGCGCACCGCAGTGCTCGGGGCCGCCGGTTCGGCCCTGCTCGTCGGCGCGATGACCGTGCCCGCCCACGCCGACGGCTCCTACACCGTCGTCCTGCGCAACGGCGCGAGCGGCAAGTGCCTGGAGGTTCCCGGCGGCAACTTCGACAACGGCGCGCCCGTGCAGCAGTGGGACTGCAACGGCGGCAGCAACCAGAAGTGGACCGTCATCTACGGCAACGGCTACTCGCAGATCGTCAACGTGAGCACCAAGAAGTGCCTTGAGATCGCGGACTGGAGCAAGAGCAACGGCGCCGTGGCCCGTCAGTGGGACTGCCACGGCGGCGCCAACCAGCAGTGGGTCGTCGCCGGCATCGACCAGGCCGGGCAGACCCAGCTCCGCAACAAGAACAGCTGGATGGTCCTGGACGACCCGGGTTCCAGCCCCTACAACGGCCAGCAGATGATCCAGTGGCCCGAGAAGCGCGGGGCCGCGAACCAGGCCTGGACCGTCGGCTACCGGTAGCCGCGAGCCGCGCCGAGGCGCACCCAGGCGCACCGAGGCGTCCCCGCCCCAGGGCGGGGGCGCCTTCCCCCSCACCCCCCGGCGCGAATCTCCGTGGACAGCCTCCGCCCAGTCGGCCGATAGTGCCGCTCATGAGTTCTCTCGTGCGCCACGTGACCTTCGACTGCTCCGACGCCTACGCCCTGGCCCGCTTCTGGGCCGACGCCCTGGACGGCTCCCTCGCCGACGACGACCACCCGGGCGACCCGGAAGCGCTGGTGACCGCGCCCGGCACCGCCCTCCTCTTCATCACCGTGACGGACACCAAGACCGTCAAGAACCGGGTGCACCTGGACCTCCAGCCACAGGACCGCACCCGCGACGAGGAAGTGGAACGTCTCCTCTCCCTCGGCGCCACCGTCGCGGGCGACCACCGCAACCCGGACGGCACCGGCTGGGTGACCATGACGGACCCCGAGGGCAACGAGTTCTGCGTCGAACGCAGCGCCGCCGAGCGGAAGGCCTGAGCGCAGGCCGGAGCGGAAGGCCTCACCGGCCGCCCCGCCCTCGCCCCTGCCCCCGCGACCTGCCGGAACTGCCCTGCCGGACCTCCCGGCCCACGCGGCCGCTGCTTCTTCGGGCAGCCCTTCCCGCAGGCACCCGCCACCCGCCGGAAGGGGCCGCGAACCGCCCCTAGGGTGAACGGGCGTACGGGAACCGACCGACCAACGGTTCCCGACGTTGCACCGAAGGGGCTGTTCCAGCATGAAGAAGTTGAAGGCCGTCGTCCTCGCGGTCGCCGCCGTCGCCGGACTGACCGTCGCCGCCACACCGGCACAGGCGTCCACGTGCGAGGCGGGCGGCGGAGGCCTCTACATCTGCGAGTACGGGGTCACCAAGCACGCGCTCCCGGGCGGCGAGAAGGAACAGTTCCTCGTCGGCACCGACAACGCGATGTGGACGCGCTTCACCACGGCCGGCAAGTGGAGCGGCTGGGTCTCCCTCGGCGGCCCGGTCAAGAGCAAGATCTCGATCCAGGAGCGCCCCGACCCCGACCACCCGTACGCGATCACCATCTACGCCACGGGCCGGTGGGACAAGGCCTGGGGCCAGACCCGGCTGGCGCCGGGGCTGGACTGGACCCCGTTCGACTGCCTGAAGTGCCCCGAGGCCGAGTAGGAACGGCCGGGCCACGGCGGACGTGCCCCCCATCCGGCAGTCTGGAGCCATGAGGCCCTGGAACACCGCCACCGAACGCGCCCTGCGGGGTCTGCTCAACGAGTGGGACCCGATCGGTGTCGCCGACGCGGTCGCCGACGAGTACGACTGCCTGCTCGCCCCTCTGCTCGGGCGGCTGTGCAAGGGCGCCGACCGGGCGGAGATCGAGGCGTTCCTCCGGCACGAACTGGAGGACCACTTCGGCATCAGTCCCGCACTCCAGCGCACCGACGCCGTGGCGGGCCGCGTGCTCGACTGGTGGGCGTCCGCGCGTCCCGTGCCGGGAGACGGACCACAACCCATGCCCTGACGTGCGGTCAGGACGACCGGCGTGCGGGGGAACCGGCCGGCCGGCGGCTCCCCCGCACATCACCGAAGGACACATGCGCACCATGAAGAAGATCAAGGCGGTCGTTCTCGCGGCCGTGGCCGTAGCCGGACTGACCCTGGCCGCCGCACCCGCGGCGCAGGCGTCCCCGTGCGAAGCGGGGGGCGGGGGCCTCTACATCTGCGAGTACGGGGTCACCGACCACGCGCTCCCGGGCGGCCACAAGGAACAGTTCATCGTCGGCACCGACAACGCGATGTGGACGCGCCACACCATGGACGGCAAGTGGAGCGGCTGGGTCCCCCTCGGCGGCGTGTTCCAGGGCAGGATCTACGTCCAGGAACGGCCCGAACCCGATCACCCGTACGCGGTCATCGTCTACGGCGCGGGCCCGGGAGGTAAGGCCTGGGGCACGAAGCGGCTGGCCCCGGGCCTGAAGTGGACCCCGTTCTTCTGCCTGCAGTGCGGCGGGTAGGAGCGGGCCGCTACGCCGCGTTCGCGACCGTCGGCCCCCCGGTGGGCGGGCAGTCGCGGCAGCGGCCGGGGGCCGGGGCGCGGAAGGCGCGTTCGCAGCCGTCGCAGGTCTGGAACGGATCGGGCCGCCGGGCCTGCGGCGCGGGGGCCGGGGCCGTCGGCATCCGCGGCGGGATCCCGGCCCGCAAGCGGTACCCGATCACCGCGGCCGGACTGCGCATGTCGGCGGGCAGGTCCCCGGTGAGCGCGTACCGTACCGCCTCCGGATCGGCGCCCCGGTCCAGCCAGGCGGTCACCCCCGGCGCGAGCTGCCGTACGTCGCGCTCCGCGAGCAGCAGCCGGGGGTCGTCGACCCGCAGCCTGGCGAGCAGGTCGACGGCCTCCTGCCGGACGGGGACCGGGGCCTCCGGCGCTTCTACGGGTACGGGTTCGGGGGCCGCCACCGATGTGGGCGCGGGCTCCGGAGCGGGCCCGGACTGCGGCTCCGCCACCGGCGCGGCCACGGCCACGGCCACGGCCATGGACTCCCGCACGGGCCCCGGCTCCGGGGCCGGCTCCGGTACGGGTGCGCGGTCCGGCGGCGGCGGATTCGGCGGGTCGGGGTGCGTGCCGGGCGTCCGGGGCCGGTTGTAGGACACGGTCCGGGTCGCCAGCCGCCCGCCCTCGGTCCGTACGCGGCTGCGCTTCAGGTACCCGTGGGCCTCCAGCTCCCGCAGGCCGGCGGCGATCCGGATCTCCCCCTCGGGGAACCGGCGGGCGAGCGGCTTGATGCCGACCTCGGCCCCGGCGGGCAGCGACTGGATGTGGAGCGCGAGGCCGATCGCGACGAGCGACAACGCCCGGTGCTGGGCAAGGTGGTTGCCCACCACGGTGTAGTGATCGGTGTGCTGCACGTTGACGTGGACGACACCTGAAGAGGCGGTTCCGGCGCGATGCCGGGACGCGGCGCGCGAGGGCGCGCTAGGGTGCTCAAGAGCCATTGGGAAGGGCTGTCTTCCTAGTTGGTCAGGCCCTCGCCCGGGATGCCAGTCCCGGCGGGGGCCGTCTCATGTCTGATGTTGTGGGGCGAGCATATGCCCGCCAACCATCCAGAAATCCAGCCGAGTTGGCACAGTTCACCCGTGTGAGTGAGCGGGGAGCCGGAGGGGTGGGTTGGTTGGATTTACCTCGGTACTTAGGTAGGTAGACGTCGAGGATCGCCGGGTCCCGGCCACCCGCGTCACGGCTCCCGCCCCTCACCGGGAAGGTCCAGTTCCACCCACACCGCCTTGCACGGCGACGGCCCCTCCTCGACCCCCCACCGGTCGGCCACCGCTGCCACCACCACCAGCCCCCGCCCACCCTCCGAGCCGGGGTCCGCGTCGCGGGCACACGGGATCCGGCTCTCCAGGTGATGCCGGCTGACCGCGAGGTACACGCCGGGATGGACGGCGGGATCGAAGTACTCAAGTTCGAGAACGGTACGGCGGTGGGCCGCTCGGAAGGGGCGTTCGCGGGGCGTCCGGTCTCCGATCCGAGGCAGCTCCGGATCCTCGAACTGCGCTATGGCATGATCCGAGCCCAAGCGCTGGCACCCTTGGAGCCTCGGGACTTCATCGAAGAACCGCTGGGAGAAACGTGATCCACAACCCCGGGTTCGACTGGTTCAAGAGCAGCTACAGCAGCGGCAGCGAAGGCGACTCCTGCGTCGAAGTGGCGAACGCCCCAGCCGCAATCCACGTCCGCGACTCCAAGGACACCACGCTGCCCCACCTCACCTTCACCCCCCACGCCTGGACCGGCTTCCTCCCGCACGCCTCCGCCCGCTGAAGCCCCCGGCCCGCCACCCCACAGGGGAACGGCGGCCGGGACGGCGGTACACAGCCTGCGGCTCCGCTTCGTCCCGCTCCGCGTGCAACCGTCCGGGCCCCACGGCGGTCATGATCACCGTGAAGACCTCGTTCCCCGGGCAGACCTCCGGCGAGGCACGGTTCCGGCAGGTCGTCGGGCCCGTGCTCGTGCCCGCGCACCTGCTCCACGCCGCCGTCGTCTGCGTCGCGCTCGGCGCCGTCGCCTCGGCCCGGCCGGCGGGGCTGTTCTGAGCCCGCGCCGCGAGTCGATCGACCTGCCCGCCGACCAGGGGTGCCTGCGGTGGGTGCTGGGCCTCCCCTTGGTCCTCTTCTGCTACCTGCCCGCCGCGTACTTCTGTTACGGCGCGCTGGTGTTGCAGCCCGGCTACCCGGGCGACCGCATGCGCGACGACGCCCGGCTGCTGGCCGGGATCAGCGTCGGCCTGTGCTTCGCCGGGCTGCTGCTCACCGCCGCGCCCCTCTTCCACCGCACGCTGGGCCGCTGGTGGTACGCGGGGCCCTACCTCCTCGCGACGCTGGCGTTCCTGCGTTGGCAGACCCTTTGAGCCCCCGCCCGCCGCCGCCCACCGAGATCTTTCGAGATTTTCTTCCCCAGCTCCGTCCAAACACGGTTCCCTAGGCCTCACCCGTTGCGACCGGCCCACCCCGGGCGGTCGTGAGGAGGACCAGGATGACGAGCTTCCCGCCCTCTGCCACGCCCTGTCTGAACTGCGCGGCCCCCGTCGACCTGCTGGACGCGGAGCCCCCCGCCGGGGACGGGCCGGCGGAGTACCTCGACTCGACACGCTGGTGCGGGCGCTGCATGCGCTACCTGGACGACTGGGACCGGTTCTTCCTGCTCTACCAGCCGCGGTTGCGCAGCTTCTGCCTGCGCAAGCTCCAGGGGTTCATGCCCAACGAGGACTTCCGGCAGGTCGCGGAGGACATCGTCCAGGAGACGATGATCATCGCGTACCGGCACTTCGATCGGTGGGACCGGCCGGAGCGGGCGATCTGGCGCACGGCCCGCAACGAGATCAGCGAGCGGTGCTCGGCCTACCGCATGGTGACCGCGGACGGCTTCCCCCTCACCATCCGGCACGTCTCCCCCACCCGCCCCGAGGACTTCGGCTTCCCCCCGGCCGCGGATCCGGCCGAGGCGGTCATCGGCAAGGTCACCCTCTACTCCGCCCTCTCCCGACTGCCCCGCCCCCAACAGGAGGCGCTCCTCGTCCACACGGCGCTCCAGGTCCCCGCGGCAGCGGCGGGAGTCCTGCTCGCAAGGCCGGCGTCGACGGTCAAGACACATGCGCAGAGCGGTCGAAAGACCCTGCGGGAAGCCGTGGCCAAGGGCGCACTCGTCATCCTGCCCGGCGCCGCCCTCGTGGGGCTGTACAAGATCCTGGAGCAGGTCCCCTTCGAGGCCGCCGCCAGCGGCGGCCTCGACCTGCTCACCCGGCCCGACGTCTACCCGGTGGTGGCGGCGGCCGCGGCCAGGTACGGCATCGGGTACCTCCGCGACCGGTACCTGCGCGCCCGGTACCAGAGCCGGCCCGACGCCCCCGACACCGCTGACGCAACCGGAGCCCGCATCCGGACCACCCTCCGGGACCGCCGCACCTACGACAAGGAGCGTCACCGCGGCGCGCTCTGACGGCACCGGGCCCGCCGGGCCCGCCGAACCCGCCGGCCCTGCCGGTCCCTTCGCGAACGCCGCTGCCCCCGCCCGGACGGGGGCGGGGGCAGCGGGCAGGGTGCCGGACGTCGCCGGACGGGCCTCAGGCCGCGACGGGGACCTTCGCCGGCTCGGCGGCGGCCGGGGCGGCGGCGGGCTCGTCGAGCGGGGAGGACGAAGCGGCGGCGTACGCCTCCTTGTCCAGGATCCCCTCACGGGCCGAGACGAGGACCGGGACGAGCGCCTGGCCGGCCACGTTGGTGGCGGTGCGCATCATGTCGAGGATCGGGTCGATCGCCATCAGCAGGCCGACGCCGGCCAGCGGCAGGCCCAGCGTGGAGAGGGTGAGGGTCAGCATCACGGTCGCGCCGGTGAGGCCGGCCGTGGCGGCGGAGCCGACGACCGAGACGAACGCGATGAGCAGGTACTCCTTGATGCCCAGCTGCACGTCGAAGATGTTGGCGATGAAGATCGCGGCGAGCGCCGGGTAGATCGCGGCGCAGCCGTCCATCTTGGTCGTGGCGCCGAACGGGACGGCGAAGGAGGCGTACTCCTTCGGGACGCCGAGGCGCTCGGTGACCTTCTGGGTGACCGGCATGGTGCCGACCGAGGAGCGGGAGACGAAGGCGAGCTGGATCGCGGGCCAGGCGCCCTTGAAGAACTGGACGGGGTTGACCTTGGCGACCGTCGCGAGGAGCAGCGGGTAGACGCCGAACATCACCAGGGCGCAGCCGATGTAGATGTCGGCGGTGAAGGTGGCGTACTTGCCGATCAGGTCCCAGCCGTAGCTCGCGATGGCGGTGCCGATGAGGCCGACGGTGCCGATCGGGGCGAGGCGGATGACCCACCACAGGGCCTTCTGGAGGAGTTCCAGGACGGACTCGGCCAGGTTCAGGACGGGCTGGGCCTTGCCGCCGAGCTGGAGGGCGGCGATGCCGGCGACGGCGGCGAGGAAGACGATCTGAAGGACGTTCAGCTCGGTGAAGGGCGTGATGATGTCCTTCGGCACGATGCCGGTCAGGAAGTCGATCCAGGAGCCGTGCCGCTTGGGCTCCTTGCCGTCGGCCGGGGTGAGGCCGGTGCCGGCGCCCGGGTCGGTCAGCAGGCCGATGGCCAGGCCGATGGCGACCGCGATCAGCGAGGTGATCATGAACCAGAGCAGCGTGCGGGTGGCGAGCCGCGCGGCGTTGTTCACCTTGCGGAGGTTGGTGATGGACACCAGGATCGCGAAGAAGACGAGGGGTGCGACGGCCAGCTTCAGCAGCTGGATGAAGATGTCGCCGACCTGTTCGAGGGTGGTCTTGAGCCAGCTGATGTCCTGGCTGCGGGCGAGCCAGCCGAACAGGACGCCGAACGCGAGGCCGGCGACTATCTGGGCCCAGAACGGGAACTTGAACGAGGCCTTGGCGGGAGCCTGGGCCTGGGGGGACGCGGACACGGGCACTCTCCGGGGGTGACGCACGGGGGGAGGCGGAAGGTTTCTGCGGGGGATGCGGTGCGGCAGCAGCCGGAAAGGGGTCGGGCCGGCCGGGGACCGCTGCTGTATCGATTCGGCTCGACGGGGCGAGGGGAATCAGCGGCAACAGCAACAGGCCGCGGACACGCGGCGGCAGAGGTCGACGTGCAGGCGTGACACGAGCGGGACGCTCACGGTCATCGGGTGCGCTGCGACGGTCAACATGTTGAACACGCTAACACTTCTCCTTTGAGAATCTCAAAGGAGTACTTTGGGTCGGGCTCGCGCGGGACCGGAGCGCGCCTCCCCGGAAACGCCGAAGCCCCAGCGGACCAGGGGGTGTTCCCGGTGCTGGGGCGGTTCGGTGCGGTTCGGTGGAGTTCGGCGCTTTCGCTGTGTGAGGAAGCCCACGGGCTCCCGTCAGTTCACGCGGGCGGCGTCGTCGGCCGCGTCCTCCTGGCTGCGGTTCGCGGCGAGCTTGTCCTTCGCACCCGCGACGCGTCCCGCGATCTGCTGGGACATCTCGTCACGCTGCTTGCGCAGCAGGATGAAGGAGAGCGGGGCGGAGATCACCAGGGCGAGCAGCACGACCCAGGCGGGGTTCGCGTCGCCCAGACCGGCGGGCACCCAGCCCACGTTGACCAGGACGGCGACGAGGACCAGGCATCCGACGAAGATGCCCAGGCGCATCGCGGTGTAGCGGATCGTCGCGCTCGGCTTGAGGGACACGGTGACCCCTTCTCTCTCGTCGTCTACGGCGGCACGTGCCACACCAGTGAAGCACGCCGGGCCCCCGATCCGGCCCGCCGGGGTCACCCGCCGGACTCCCCCGCCGGTCAGTGCAGCGGCAGCAGCATGGTGATGTCGTCGCGGTCGTCGCCCGGGGCCACCCGGATGGCGTCGGGGACGCGGCCGACCTCCTTGTAGCCGCACGCCGCGTAGAAGTGCTCCAGCCCGAGGCCCCCGCGGCAGGAGAGGCGGATGGCCTCGATCCCTTCCAGCGAGCGCGCCGCCTCGGCGAGGGCGGCCATCAGCTCCCGGCCGGCGCCGCGGCCCTGGAGGGCGGGGCCGACCATGACGGTGTACGCCCAGACCCAGTGCGTCTGCAACCGGTGCGTGTTGAGGGCGAGGAACGCGGCGGCCGCGACCCGGCCCCGCTCGTCGTGCCCCACCAGCAGCCGGTGGCGGCCCTCGGCCATGGCGGCGAGGTGCTTGACCAGCTCCGGCCGAATGACGTCGCGGGTGACGGGCGGTACGAAGCCGACCGCGCCGCCCGCGTTGGAGACCTCGGTCCACAGCTCGGCGATGCCGTCGCGCAGGGCGGCATCGACCACCGGGTCGAAGGTAAACGTAAGGGTCATACCTGAATAGTAGTCATTACCGACTCTCCCGGGCAACGCAAAAGCCCCGGTCCGTCGGGGACCGGGGCTCATCACGCGCGGGAGCGGAGCCTCAGACGCGCATCGCCTGCGGGGTCTCGCGCAGGCCGGCGTCGGGACCGGGGTACTCGCGGATCACCTCGTAGCGCGTGTTGCGTTCGACCGGGCGGAAGCCCGCCTCGCGGATCAGCTCCAGGAGGTCGTCGCGGCCCAGCTTGTTCGGGGTGCCGTAGTTGTCCGCGTCGTGCGTGATCTTGTACTCGACGACCGATCCGTCCATGTCGTCCGCACCGTGCTGCAGCGCGAGCTGGGCGGTCTGCACGCCGTGCATCACCCAGAAGACCTTCACGTGCGGCACGTTGTCGAAGAGCAGGCGCGAGACCGCGAAGGTCTTGAGGGCCTCGGCGCCGGTCGCCATCGTCGTGCGCGCCTGGAGCTTGTTGCGGACCTTGCCGTCCTGCATGTCCACGAAGTCGTGCTGGTAGCGCAGCGGGATGAAGACCTGGAAGCCGCCGGTCTCGTCCTGGAGCTCGCGCAGCCGCAGCACGTGGTCCACGCGGTGGCGCGGCTCCTCGATGTGCCCGTAGAGCATGGTGCTCGGGGTCTTGAGACCCTTCTCGTGCGCCAGGCGGTGGATGCGCGACCAGTCTTCCCAGTGGGTGCGGTGGTCCACGATGTGCTGGCGGACCTCCCAGTCGAAGATCTCCGCACCGCCGCCGGTGAGCGACTCCAGCCCGGCCTCGATCAGCTCGTCGAGGATCTCGGAGGCCGAGAGGCCGGAGATCGTCTCGAAGTGGTGGATCTCGGTGGCCGTGAACGCCTTCAGCGAGACGTTCGGCAGCGCCTCCTTGAGGGCGGACAGCGAACGCGGGTAGTACCGCCACGGCAGCGTGGGGTGCAGGCCGTTGACGATGTGCAGCTCGGTGAGGTTCTCGTTCTCCATGGCCTTGGCCAGGCGGACGGCTTCCTCGATGCGCATCGTGTACGCGTCCTTCTCGCCCGGCTTGCGCTGGAACGAGCAGTACGCGCACGAGGCGGTGCAGACGTTCGTCATGTTGAGGTGGCGGTTGACGTTGAAGTGGACGACGTCACCGTTCTTGCGCGTGCGCACCTCGTGGGCGAGACCGCCCAGCCAGGCCAGGTCGTCCGACCCGTAGAGGGCGATGCCGTCCTCACGCGTCAGCCGCTCGCCGGAGCGGACCTTCTCCTCCAGCTCGCGCTTGAGCCCAGCGTCCATGCCGGTGTCTCCTCTATGTGTCCCGTCCTGCGTGCAACCGCCACCCACCGTACTCTCAGCCCTCCTCGGGCAGCTCCCCGACCCGGTTCTCCCACTTCGTGGAGAGCACGATGGTGGTGCGGGTGCGCGAGACGCCCTTGGTGCCGGAGAGCTTCCGGATGATCTTCTCCAGGCCGTCGACGTCGCTGGCGCGGACCTTGAGCATGAAGGAGTCGTCGCCGGCGATGAACCAGCAGTCCTCGATCTCCGCCAGGTCGCGCAGCCGACGCGCCACGTCCTCGTGGTCCGCGGCGTCGGAGAGGGAGATGCCGATCAGCGCGGTGACGCCGAGCCCGAGCGAGGCCGAGTCCACGGTCGCGCGGTAGCCGGTGATCACACCGGCCGTCTCCAGACGGTTGATGCGGTCGGTGACGCTGGGGCCGGAGAGGCCCACGAGACGGCCCAGCTCCGCGTACGAGGCACGACCGTTCTCGCGAAGTGCCTGGATGAGCTGCCTGTCCACCGTGTCCATTACGTGGAGCCTTCCATTATTCGGCGTTACTGCAAGTCTAGGTATAGAATCAAAGGCACACAGGGTCAACACCCTGTGAATCTTTCAACAGATCAATGACGATCTTCAGGAGTGGTTCACCGTGTACACGATCGAGATGGCCTACGCGCACATGCGACAGCTCCAGGAGCTGGCCAACCGATCCCGCACCGACCAGCCGACCGCCGCGCACCGCGTCGACAAGACCCGTAAGCCGCGCGGCGCCAAGAAGCGCTAGTCACCGGACTGGCCACGGGGGCGGGCGCCGCCAAGCTCCCCCTCCCAACGGCGGTACAGCCGGTGCGGCACACCTGCCGCGTCCAGCACCCGCCCCGCGACGAAATCCACCAGATCCTGGATGTGCGTCGCACCCGCGTAGAACGCCGGAGAGGCGGGCAGCACGATCGCGCCCGCCTCGTCCAGCGCCACCAGATGCTTGAGCGTCTGACCGTTCAGCGGGGTCTCCCGCACCGCGACCACCAGTCGGCGCCGCTCCTTGAGCGTCACGCTCGCGACGCGCTGGAGCAGGTCCTTCGACAGTCCCAGCGCCACCCCGGCCACGCACGCCGTGGACGCGGGGACGATCAGCATCCCCTTCACGGGGTACGAGCCCGAGCTCGGACCGGCTGCCAGGTCACCCGCCCCCCAGTACCGGACGGCGTCCAGATCCGGCACCCGGAAGGTGCCCGGCTTCCCGTCGGCACCCCGGCCCAGCCACTCGGCGAGGTCGTCGCGCCAGTGCGCGTCCCGGAAGGCGATCCCCGTCTCGTCCAGCAGGGTCAGCCGCGAGGCGCGGCTGACCACCAGGTCCACGTCCTCACCCGCCGCCAGCAGCCCGCGGACCACCGCCGCCGCGTACGGCGTCCCGGAGGCCCCGGAAACCCCGACCACCCACGGGGTGCGCTTGCGCTCTGTCATGCCTCCGAGACTATCCGGCCACGGCGCGAAGGCAGTCGGTAAGGTGACCGCACGTCCCAGGGCGTGGGACGGCGCGAGGGGACGTACATGAACACGATGGCCGAAGAGACCTGGTCGCAGACGGACCGGGCGAAGGCCGCGGCCCGTCTGATGCTCGGCTGGGTGGCCCTGTTGTGGGCGATCGAGGCGGTCGACCTCGTCACCGGCCACGCGCTCGACGCGTACGGGATACCCGCCCGCGACCCGGACGGCCTGAGCGGCATCCTCTTCGCGCCCTTCCTGCACTTCGGCTTCGCCCACGTCGCCGCCAACAGCGTCCCGCTGCTGGTCCTCGGCTTCGTGACGGCCCTGTCCGGGATCCGCCGCTTCCTGGCGGTGTGCGCCCTGATCGTGCTGGCCGACGGCATCGGCGTCTGGCTGATCGCGGCGCCGAACACCATGACGGCCGGCGCCTCCGGCCTGGTCTTCGGACTCTTCGGCTACCTGCTCGTCCGCGGCTTCGTGGAACGCCGGGCCCTCGGCATCGCCGTCGCCCTGGGCGTCGCCGCCGTCTGGGGCACCACGATCGTGGCCGGCGTCCTGCCGACCGACACCACCGTCAGCTGGCAGGGCCACCTGTGCGGCCTGGCCGCGGGCATCGCGACGGCCCTGTACTTCCGCCGCCCGCCCCGGGCCTCCTGACGGATCAGCCGGTCGTACCCGGGTCCACGGGGAGCTCCGCGGTCTCGACCGTCAGCTTGCCGATGCCCGCCTCGACGACGACCGCCCCGCCGTACGGGATCACGTCCCGGCCCCGGTAGCCGTCCGGGCCGGGGTTCCACAGGGTCGTGCACTGCGCCCTGTACGGGTCGAAGATCAGGTAGTGCGGGATCCCCCGGCGGGCGTAGGCCCGGTCCTTGACCTCGTAGTCGTTGCGCACGCTGCTGGGCGAGACGACCTCGACGGCCAGCTCGATCAGGTCGGGCGGGTAGGCGCTGAGGTTCTTGTCCGCTTCCACCGCCGGAAGCACGGCGAGGTCGGGGCAGAATTCGTTGTCCCCGTCGAAGGGGACCGCGACATCGCTGATGAAGCCCCACTCCCCCGACAGCTGGGCATCCAGCGCGTTCCACAGCTGCCGGATGGTCCGGGCGTGGTGCGGCTTCAGCGGACTCATCACGATGGCGCCCTCGACAATCTCCATCCGGTAGCCCGGGAACATGTCCTCGAACCGGCTGAGCTGCGAGTGCAGGCGGTCGCTCTCCGAGACGGTCACGTCGGCCTCCCTGTCCATGCACTCGATGGTAGGCCGCACGCTACTCAGACCGTCAGACCCCGCACCACCAGATCGGCCAAAGCACACACGAACAGGGCGATGCCGATGAAGCCGTTGACCGTGAAGAAGGCCCGGTTCAGGCGGGACAGGTCGTGCGGCCGCACGATGGTGTGCTCGTAGCAGAAGGCCGCCACGACGACCAGCAGCCCGAACCAGAACACCGGGCCCGCGTCGGTGAGCAGCGCGTACCAGACCAGCAGGGCCGTGGTGACGACGTGGGCACCGCGGGCGCCCCACAGGGCCGCCGGGACCCCGAAGCGGGCCGGGACGGACTTGACGCCCTCCGCCCGGTCCGCGGCCACGTCCTGGCAGCCGAAGATCAGGTCGAAGCCGCCGATCCACACGCCGACGGCGAGGCCGAGGACCACGGCCTCCCAGGACCACTCGCCCGTGACGGCGAGCCAGGCGCCGATCGGCCCCATCGCCTGGGCCAGGCCCAGGATGGCGTGCGGGAAGTTCGTGAACCGCTTGCCGTACGGGTAGACCACCATCGGGACGACGGCGACCGGCGCGAGCGCCAGGCACAGCGGGTTCAGCAGCGCCGCCGAGCCGAGGAACACCACGAGCGCGACCCCGGCCCCGGTCCACGCGGACCGCACGGACACCGCGCCGGTGACCAGCTCGCGCCCCGCGGTGCGCGGGTTGCGGGCGTCGATCTCGCGGTCGATGATCCGGTTCGCGGCCATGGCGAAGGTCCGCAGGCCCACCATGCACACGGTGACGAGCAGCAGCTCCCTCCAGTGCACGCGCCCGTCCAGCCGGGACATCGCGGTGAAGGCGGCGATGTAGGCGAAGGGCAGCGCGAAGACCGAGTGCTCGATCATCACGAGCCGCAGGAAGGCCTTCACCTTGCCGGCGGACCGGGGCGCGGGGCCGGGCCCGAGGACGTCCTCGGCAGCCGATGTCATCCGAGGGACCTCCGGAACTGTTCGAGTTCGGCGCGCAGGTCCGTGATGGACGACGGGCCGATCTCCACCTCCAGCAGGGGCGTTCCCTCGGAGGGCGGCGGGACGACGCTGGCCAGGAAGGCGAAGCCCTCGCCCGCCGGGCGGCCGTCGAGGCGCAGCACGTCGTGCGCGGCGACCGTCAGCACCTCGGTGAACTCGGCGTCAGGGTCGGCGATCGCGGCGAGCAGCCGCTCCGCGAAGGCGCCCGCATCGGCGTCGGAGAGGTCGTTCAGGGCGATCTCCCGCCCCTCGCCGTCGGTGCGGTCGGCGATCAGCTGCCACTGGTCGGACGGGCCGGCGAACTCCTCGGGCGTGACTCCGGCGCGCTTGGCGGCCTCCTTGACCGCCGGCTGGGCCGGGTCGATCGTGGGGCGCACCAGGGCGACGCAGGGGGTGTCGCTGCCGATGAAGAGGGCGGGACCGCCCACGTCGATGGGGCTCACAGGCCGTACTCCTTCCATCGGCGGTCCACGAGGGCCGCCGTCGCGGGATCGGACTCCACCATGTCGGGCCAGCCGCCGTCGCGCGTGTAACCCTCCTCCGGCAGTTTCTTCGTGGCGTCGATGCCCGCCTTGCCGCCCCAGAACTGCTGGTACGAGGCGTGGTCCAGGTGGTCCACCGGTCCCTCGACGACCGTGAGGTCGCGGGAGTAGTCGGTGTTGCCCAGCGCCCGCCAGGACACCTCGTGCAGGTCGTGGACGTCGCAGTCCTTGTCCACCACGATGATCAGCTTGGTCAGCGACATCATGTGGGCGCCCCAGATGGCGTGCATGACCTTCTGCGCGTGCTTGGGGTACTTCTTGTCGATCGAGACGATCGCGCAGTTGTGGAAGCCGCCCGACTCGGGCAGGTGGTAGTCCACGATGTCCGGCACGATGATCTTGAGGAGCGGCAGGAAGAAGCGCTCCGTCGCGCGGCCCAGCGGACCGTCCTCGGTCGGCGGCCGGCCGACCACGATGGACTGCAGCAGCGGACGCTTGCGCATCGTCACGCAGTCGATCTTCAGTGCGGGGAAGGGCTCCTGCGGGGTGTAGAAACCGGTGTGGTCGCCGAAGGGGCCCTCGGGCAGCATCTCGCCCGGCTCCAGCCAGCCCTCGACCACGACCTCGGCGTTGGCCGGGACCTGGAGCGGGACCGTCTTGCAGTCGACCATCTCGATCCGCTTGCCCGCGACGAACCCGGCGAAGAGGTACTCGTCGATGTCGCCCGGCAGCGGCGCGGTCGACGCGTACGTCACGGCGGGCGGGCAGCCGAAGGCGATCGCGACCGGCAGCCGCTCGCCGCGCGCGGCGGCCACGGCGTAGTGGTTGCGGCTGTCCTTGTGGATCTGCCAGTGCATGCCGATGGTGCGCTTGTCGTGGCGCTGGAGACGGTAGAGGCCGAGGTTGCGCACGCCCGTCTCGGGGTGCTTGGTGTGGGTGAGACCCAGGTTGAAGAAGGAGCCGCCGTCCTTGGGCCAGGTGAAGAGGGCCGGCAGCTGGTCCAGGTCCACGTCGTCGCCGGTGAGGACGACCTCCTGGACGGGCGCGGACTCGCCCTTCACCTTCCTCGGCGGGACGTGCACCATCGAGCCGAGCTTGCCGAAGGCCTCGCGGACGCCGATGAAGCCCTGGGGCAGCTCGGGCTTCAGCAGGCCGCCGATCTTCTCGCTGATCTCGCCGTACGACTTCAGGCCGAGGGCCTTGAGCAGGCGCCGGTCGGTCCCGAAGACGTTCATGGCGAGCGGCATCGCCGAGCCCTTGACGTTCTCGAAGAGCAGGGCCGGGCCGCCGGCCTTGTTCACTCTGTCGACGATCTCCCCGACCTCCAGGTACGGGTCGACTTCGGCCTTGATGCGCTTGAGGTCGCCCTCCCGCTCCAGAGCCCGGAGCAGCGAGCGGAGATCGTCGTAAGCCATGGGGCCCAGTATCCGTCACCAACTACCCTGGGGACGTCACCGGGGCCCGACGCGGGCCCGCCGCCACTGCTGGGGAGTCGGTCCCACACCGTGCTGCGCTATCTGCCGTTCCTGCTGATCATCGCGCTGACCATCTACACCTTCATCGACTGTCTGAACACCCCCGAGGAAGAGGTCAAGCACCTCCCCAAGGTGGTGTGGGTGATCATCATCCTGATCTTCTCGATCGTCGGGCCGGTGGTGTGGCTGTTCGCGGGCAAGCGGGCGGGCGTCGGCGGCGGCCGCCCGGGGCGCACCCAGTGGGTGGCGCCGGACGACAATCCGGAGTTCCTGAAGTCCCTGGGTGAGGAACGCGAGAACCGGAAGAACCGCGAGAACCGCGAGAACCGGGACGAGAAGGACAAGGACCAGTAGGACCGGGACCCGCGCGTCACAATGTGACGCGAAACTTGATTGAACGCGTTCAATAGAGCTGTCAGAATGGGCCCATGCCACTGCCACGGGCCCCACGCGAGCGCGGGCCGCGGATCGTCGACACGATCCTGCGCAATCTCCTCGCCTACGGGGTGCTCGTCGCCGCGCTGCTCACCATGACCGGGTGGAACCCCCAGCAGGGCACGCCACCCGTCCCCGCCGTCTACGACGCCGACCTCTCCGAGATCGTCGGCACCTGGCGCTGCGTCGACGGCACCCAGGTCGTCTTCCGCGCCGACGGCAGCGCCTCCGTCACCCTCCTCGACGGACAGGAACGCGACTACGCCGCCGGCTGGCGGCTCTCCGGCCCCGGCCGCTGGCGTCTCACCGGGGACCGCGACTCCGGCCGCAGCCTCGGCCAGCACCTGCGCCTGGTCCTGCCCGCCGCCACCGGCACCGCCACCCGCGCCGGCACCGTCACCCAGGCACCCGGCCGCTACTCCTGGACCTTCGAGCTGCGCCGCGACGCGCACCGCTCGCTGGAGCTGTACTTCTTCTTCGGCAACGGGACCGGCCCGGGCCGGCGCGGGGCCTACGTCCTGGAGAAGGACGCGTAGGAGGCCCGCAGCTCCGCCCGCCGGGCCTCGGTCCGGCCCGCCCAGTCGACGGGCTGCCCGCCCAGCGCGGCCTCCAGCCCTTCGAAGTGCTCGTGCCAGGCGGCCAGGCAGTCCAGGCGCTCCGCGTCGGAGCCGCCGCGCTCGTTGAGGAAGCGGACGACCGTCGAATCGGTGCCCACCGGGTCCAGGTGGAAGCGGATCCGCCCCTCGCCGGTGACCGTGTACTCCACGACCCGCTCGGTGTCCCAGGCCGTGACCTTCCCCGACACCGTGTTCGCGGTGTACGGCCGGCGCAGGGTGACGGCCCCGCCGAACCGGCGTTCCAGCACGTCCACCGCCGCCAGCCAGCCGTACAGCCCGTCCGCCGTGGTCAGGGCGGGCCACACGGCCTCGTAGGCGAAGGGCACGTGCGTCTCGAAGCGGACGATCCAGCGTCCGCCCTCACGCGGTTCGCTGGTGGCATGGCTCACAGGAGGCATACCACCAGCGTCGCACCGCCTGCGCTCAGACGCCCGCGTACGAGTGCTTGCCGCTGAGCAGAATGTTCACGCCGTAGTAGTTCCAGATCCAGCAGGCGAAGGCGAACAGCGCCAGGTACGCCGCCTTGCGGCCCTTCCAGCCCGCGGTGGCCCGCGCGTGCAGGTAGCAGGCGTACGCCACCCACGTCACGAAGGACCAGACCTCCTTGGGGTCCCAGCCCCAGTAGCGGCCCCAGGCGTCGCCGGCCCAGATCGCGCCCGCGACGATGGTGAACGTCCACAGCGGGAAGACGGCCGCGTTGATGCGGTACGAGAACTTGTCGAGCGAGGCCGCCGAGGGCAGCCGCTCCATCACCGAGGAGCGGAAACGGCCGGGCGTGCGGCCGGCCTCCAGGTGGGCCTCGTAGCTGTCGCGGAACAGGTAGAGCACCGCGCCCGCCGCACCGATGTAGAAGACGGCGCCGCAGAAGATCGCGGTCGAGACGTGGATCCACAGCCAGTACGAGTGCAGGGCCGGAACCAGCTGGTCACTGGCGGTGTACAGCCAGGTGGTGGCGATGCCGAGGTCCAGCAGGACCGTGGTGACCAGGATCAGACCGAGCCAGCGGACGTTCTTCTTCAGCGCCAGCAGCAGCAGGTACGCGCCGACGGCCACCGTGGAGAAGGTCACCGAGAACTCGTACATGTTGCCCCAGGGGGCCCGCTGCACCGACATCGCGCGGGAGACCACGCCGGCCGCCTCGATGAGGAAGCCGAGGACGGTCAGCGAGACCGCGATCCGTCCGTAGAGGTCACCCTTCTCGGTGCCGCCGGCCGCGCCGGGGCCGTCCGGGACGTCCCGGGTGCCCGCGGCGGAGCGGGTGACGACCTGCGGCCTGTCGAGGACGGCCGTGCCGCCGCCCTTGGTCCGCACCTGCACGGCGGGAGCCGCGCCGGCCGCGGCCGGCGTCAGCGCGGCGGCCGTACGGCCCACCTTGCTGCGGCTGCCGAAGACCCATTCGGTGATGTGCGCGAAGAAGGCGAGCGTGTAGACCGCCATCGACGCGTACACCAGCTTGTTGCTGAGATCGGCCAGGCTCTCGTTGGTAGCGGCCGCGAGCAGCGTCATGCGCGCTCTCCTTCGTGGGCTTCATCTGCGGATGACGCGGATCCTGCGGGTTCCGCGTCTGCGGGGGGTGCGGCGGCGGGCGCGGAGGGCGCCCGCTCGAACAGGGCGGCCGAGAGCGCCGACAGCTCCTCCGGCAGCTTCGCGGACTCGCTGCGGCCCAGGCCGGCCATCTCGACGACGGTCACCCCGTCCTCGCCGCGCACCGCGCGGACCCAGACCCGGCGGCGCTGGATGAACAGGGAGGCGGCCAGACCGCCGATGGCGGCCATGGCGCCCGCGAGGGCCAGCCCGCTGGCCGGCTGCCGGGTGACCGAGAAGGTCGCCCAGCGCTCGACGCCCTCGAACCTGACGGTGCCCTCGCCTCCCGGGAGCTCCATCGCCTCGCCGGGCCGCAGGCGCTTCTTGAACAGCTGCCCGTCGGCGCCCTTGAACTCCTGGAGCTTGGAGGTGTTCAGCTGGTACACGTTCTGCGGCAGGCCCGAGTCCACGCCCAGGCTGCCGTGGTAGGCGCTCAGCGCGAGGACGGGGAAGTCCAGCGCCGGGAACTGCGAGAGCATCGTGCCCTTGCCCTCGCCCGCGAAGGTCGGCACGAACATGGCGTTGAAGCCGAGCTGCTCCTTGTCGCCGTTCTTGTTGCGGTAGCCGTCCGGGACCTTGACCGCGCCCGAGGAACTCAGGTTCGCGTCGAAGGGCAGCATCGGGACGGCGTCCTTGTAGATCACCTTCCCGGTGGGGTCGGTCACCGAGATGACGGGCGCGTACCCGTGCCCCAGCAGGAAGATCTTGGAGCCGTCGATCTCCAGGGGCTTGTTGACCTCGATCTCGGCCTGGCGCGGCGCGCCGTCGGCGCCCTCGCTGTAGGTGACGTAGGCCTTGAAGTCGCGCGCGGTGCCCTTCTGCGGGCCCGTCTTCTCGTACGTCGCGTCGAACTTGTCCAGCGTGAACGAGAACGGCGCCAGGTCGTCCGAGGAGAAGAGGCTGCCGTACTTGAAGTCGTCGTACTGGGTGAGCGTGTTGGAGAAGCCCTTGCCGCGCAGGACGAGCTTGCCGCCCTCGGACTTGAACAGCTGACCGGCGGCGAACGCCACCAGCATCACGATCAGGGCGATGTGGAAGATCAGGTTCCCGGCCTCGCGCAGGTAGCCCTTCTCGGCGGCGACGGAGTTCCCGCCCGCCTCCGTACGGAAGCGGCGCCCGCCCAGGACGCCCTTCGCCGAGGCGAGCACCTCGTCCGGGGACTTCTCCGTACGCCACGTCGTGTACGCCGGCAGCCGGTCAAGGCGCCGCGGCGCGCCCGGGGGACGGCCGGTGAGCTGGCCGACGAACTGCCAGGTGCGCGGAACGATGCAGCCGATCAGCGACACGAACAGCAGGATGTAGATCGCGGAGAACCACACCGAGCTGTAGACGTCGAAGAGCTGGAGCTTCTCGGCGGCCGGCACCCAGAACTCGTGGGTCTTCTTCCAGTCCGCGACCTTCATCGCGTCGACCTGGGTCTGCGGGATGAGGGAGCCGGGGATGGACCCGAGCGAGAGCAGGAACAGGAGGATCAGCGCCACCCGCATGGAGGTGAGCTGACGCCAGAACCATCGGGCCCAGCCGATCACGCCGATGCCGACGGGGGCGGCGGGGCCGTCCTCGACGGGGGCGGTGGACAGCTGCGCGCCGGCCGCCTCGTCGGTGGCGTCGGACTCGTGCGGCGCCTCGGCGGGCGCCTTGTCGGTCGTACTCATGTGCGTGTAGTCCTCAGATCCCCACCGTGAAGCCTTGGGTCCAGCCCTGCATCTCACTGACGATGCTGGCCCACATTCCTGTGACGAGCAGCAGACCGGTCACGATCAGCATGCCGCCGCCGATGCGCATCACCCATGCATAGTGCTTCTTCACCCAGCCGAAAGCGCCCAGCGCCTTGCGGAAGGCCAGCGCCGTGGCGATGAACGGCAGGCCCAGCCCCAGACAGAACACCACGGTGAGCAGCGCCCCGCGGCCGGCGGTCGCCTGGTCGATGGAGAGGGTGTTGACCGCCGCGAGCGTCGGACCCATGCACGGGCTCCAGCCGACCCCGAAGAGCACGCCGAGCAGCGGCGCCCCGAGCAGGCCGGCCGCCGGCTTCCGGTGGAAGCGGAACTCGCGCATCGTCAGACCGGGGATCCACCCCATGAAGAAGAAGCCGAGGAGGATCACCACCCCGCCGAGCACCCGGGAGATGACGTCCTTGTTGGCGGCGAGGGTGTCCCCGAAGTAGCCGAAGAGCGCGCCGGTCGAGACGAAGACGGCGGTGAAGCCGAGCACGAACAGGCTCGCGCCCGCCAGCATCCGGCCGCGGCGCGCCTCGGCGAGGTCGGCGCCGCCGACGCCGGTCACGTAGGACAGGTAGCCGGGGACCAGCGGCAGGACGCAGGGGGAGAAGAAGGAGACCAGCCCGGCCAGCAGCGAGAGCGGCAGGGCCAGCAGCAGCGCGCCGTTGAGCACGGTGGTGTTCACACCGGTGGCTTCGGCGGCGAGGAGGTGCAGGGCGACCACGGGGTCACTTCTCCGCGAGGAGCGGGTCGATCATCGAGCGCAGCTGCTCCTCGTTGACCGCGACGAGGGTGCGGGCGGCGATCTTGCCCTCCTTGTCGAGGACGATCGTGGAGGGGATGGACTGGGGGTTGAGCGTGCCCTTGGGGAAGCGGAGCATCAGTTTCCCGTCCGGGTCGAAGAGGCTCGGGTAGGTGATCCCGAAGTTCTCCTCGAAGGCGGTGGCGTTCTGCTTGCTGCTGTCGCGGGTGTTGAGGCCGACGAAGGCGACGTCCTTGCCGGCGTCGGTCATCTCCTTGGAGACCTTCGCGAAGTACGGCGCCTCGGCCCGGCACGGCGGGCACCAGGAGCCCCACACGTTGAGGACGACGACCTTTCCCTTGAGGGCGGTGGTGTCGGCGGTCTTGCCGTCCACCGTCTCGCCGTCGAGCTTGGGGGCGTCGACGCGGTCGGCCTTGGCCACGGTGGAGATGCCGTTGGGGCCGGTCACGTAGTTGCCCCCGGCCGAGCCGGAGGGCTTGCCGCCGCCGTCCGCGTCGCTGCACGCCGACAGGGCGAGGGTGCTCGCGAGGGTCACCGCGGTCAGCAGGACGGCGCGGCCGCTGGTCGAGCGGCTGCTACTACGACGGACACGGGCGCGGCTGAGGCTCATGTGAAAAGTTTCGCATGAGCGATTTGCCGATCTTCCGCACCCCCCGACGGGGTTGTTAAGGCGCTGGTCAGTACCGGTCAGGCGGCCGAAAGGTACGCGGACCAGCCGCCGGGCGGGGCTTGTCCGGGGGCCAGGGTCCGCAGCCTGGCCAGCAGTTTCCGGTCCTGGACGTCGAGCCAGTCGGTGAACTGCCGGAAGGATACGAGGCGTACGTCCTTTTTGTCCGCCATGGCCTTGAGGGCCTCCTCGACGGCGTCCATGTAGATGCCGCCGTTCCATTCCTCGAAGTGGTTGCCGATGAAGAGGGGCGCGCGGTTGGTCTCGTAGGCGCGGCGGAAGCCGCCGAGGTAGGTGGCGGTGGCCTGGGAGCGCCAGGCGGGGTAGTTGGCGGGCACGCCCCGGGTGGTGTTCTGCGACTGGTTGGCGAGGATGTTGTAGTCCATGCTCAGCACCTCGAACGTGTGCCCGGGGAAGGGCAGCGACTGGAGGGGCAGGTCCCAGACGCCCGCCTTCTTCGCCGGCCACTGCTGCAGGCCGCCGGACGAGCTGGAGTCGTAGCGCCAGCCGAGGCGGGCGGCGGTCGGCAACAGGCCCTCCTGGCCCAGGAGGCAGGGGGTGCGGGCGCCGATGAGCTCCTTGCGGTAGTCGAAGGGCAGGGGTTCGAGGTCGGTGAAGCCGGTGTTGGTGCGCCAGTTGGTGACGAACGCCACCGCCTGGTCGATCTCCGACCGCCAGTCCTCCGGGCTCCAGTGCGCGACGGAACCGGAACCGCCGCAGAAGTGGCCGTTGAAATGCGTGCCGACCTCGTGGCCGTCGAGCCAGGCCTGGCGGACGAAGTGGAGGGTGTTGCGGACGTTCTCGTCCTTGAGGTAACCGATGTCGGAGGCGCCGACGGGGTTGTTCGGGGGGTGGTACAGGCCGCTCTTCGATTCCGGCAGGAGGTAGAGGCCGGAGAGGAAGAAGGTCATCGCCGCGCCGTGGTCATTGGCGAGCTTGAGGAAGCGGGGGAAGAGGCCGTTGCCGACCTCGCCCGCGCCGTCCCAGCTGAAGACGACGAACTGCGGCGGGGTCTGACCGGGTTCCAGGGGGACGGGCCGGGGCGGCTGGTGCGGCTGCGGTCCGGTGTCGGCGGTGGAGCCGTCGCCGATCACGCGGACCGCCGCGGGCGGCGCGGAGCCGTCGCCGGCCGCTATCGGGCCGTGCCTACCGGACCCGGACCCGGACGTGCCGCCACCGCCGCCACCGCAGCCGGCGAGCCCGATCGCCGCAGCGGCACCGAGTCCGAACCCGAGCAATCCCCTTCGACTGACGTCGCGTACGTCGCTCATGAAATGTCATATAAACGGACAATCCCGCGACGTCGACCCTTCGACACGGCAGCGCGTGCGCAACTTGTATGAAATTAGGCCTGCCCATGACCCGGCTTTGCCTTCGGGGCCCGCCCCGGGTGGGGACGGGCCCGCGGGAGAGGCGGAGTCAGGCGCCGAAGGCCTTGGACTTGCCCTTCACCGGCTTCGCTCCGGCCAGGAGGTGCGCCGGGACCAGGTCCCGCGCCGGCTCGCTGTAGCCCACCGACACCAGCTTGTCGCCCTGGTACGTGAACGACGTCAGCGAGGCCAGCGTGCACTGCCGGCGCCGCGGGTCGTGCCACAGCCGCCGCTTCTCCGCGAAGCTCCGCACGATCCAGATCGGCAACTGGTGGCTGACCGCCACCGCCTCGTGCCCGCGCGCCGCGTCCCGCGCCGYCTCGATCGCGCTCATCATCCGTACGACCTGCTCGACGTACGGCTCGCCCCACGACGGCTTGAACGGGTTCGTCAGGTGCTTCCAGTTGCCCGGCTTGCGCAGCGCGCCGTCGCCGACGCCGAAGGTCTTGCCCTCGAAGACGTTGCCCGCCTCGATCAGCCGGCCGTCCGTCGCCAGCTCCAGGCCGTGCACCTTCGCGATCGGCGCGGCCGTCTCCTGCGCCCGCTCCAGCGGGGAGGCCACCACGTGCGTGACGTCCCGGTCCTGGAGGTGCTCGGCCACCCGGTCGGCCATCTGCCGGCCCAGCTCGGAGAGGTGGTACCCGGCCCGGCGCCCGTAGAGCACCCCGTCCGGGTTGTGCACCTCGCCGTGCCGCATCAGGTGGACGACGGTGATGTCGCTCATGCGGTCGCCTCCGCGGCGGCTCGGGCGGCGGCGGGAAGCGCGGCCGCGATGCGCTCCACGGCGCGCTCGTCGTGGGCGGTGGACACGAACCACGACTCGAACGCCGACGGCGGCAGGTAGACGCCCTGCGCCAGCATCGAGTGGAAGAACCCGTTGAAGCGGAACCCTTCCTGCTTCTTCGCGTCGTCGTAGTTGCGGACCTCGTCCTCGGTGAAGAACACCGAGAACATGTTGGAGGCCGTCTGCAGCCGGTGCGCCACGCCCTCCTTGGCCAGCGCCGCCGTCACCAGACCCTGGATCTCCGCGGACACCGCGTCGACCTTCTCGTACGCCGCCGCGTCCAGCAGCCGCAGCTGCGCGAGACCGGCCGCGGTGGCGATCGGGTTACCGGAGAGCGTGCCCGCCTGGTACACCGGGCCGGCCGGGGCCAGGTGGCCCATGACGTCCGCACGGCCGCCGAACGCCGCCGCCGGGAAGCCGCCGCCCATGACCTTGCCGAAGGTCATCAGGTCGGGCTCGACCCCGTCCACGCCGTACCAGCCCGCGCGGGAGGTACGGAAACCGGTCATCACCTCGTCGGAGATGTACAGCGCGCCGTTCTCCCGGCACAGGTCGGCCAGCCCCTGGTTGAAGCCCTCGCCCGGGGTCACCACGCCCATGTTGCCGGGCGCGGCCTCGGTGATCACGCAGGCGATCTCGCCCGGGTGCGCGGCGAACGCCGCCCGCACCGCGTCGAGGTCGTTGTAGGGCAGCACGATCGTGTCGCCGGCCTGCGCGCCGGTCACACCGGGGGTGTCCGGCAGGGCGAAGGTCGCCAGGCCGGAACCGGCGGCGGCCAGGAGCGCGTCGACGTGACCGTGGTAGCAGCCGGCGAACTTCACGACCTTGGCGCGGCCGGTGAAGCCGCGGGCCAGCCGGATCGCCGACATGGTCGCCTCGGTGCCCGAGGACACCAGGCGCACCTGCTCGACGGGCTCGATACGGGCGACGATCTCCTCGGCGAGCGCGACCTCGCCCTCACCGGGCGTGCCGAAGGACGTGCCGCGGGCGACCGCGGCCTGCACGGCCTCGATCACCTCGGGGTGGGAATGGCCGAGGATCATCGGCCCCCACGAGCAGACCAGGTCGACGTACTCGCGCCCGTCGGCATCGGTCAGATAGGGACCGGTACCGGACACCATGAACCGGGGCGTACCGCCCACGGCACGGAAGGCGCGCACGGGAGAGTYCACGCCGCCGGGGGTCACGAGGGACGCGCGCTCGAAGAGCGTCTGCGAAACTGGGGCTTCATACGGGTACGGGTAGCTCACACCAGCCATGGTCTCAGAGGCCGCGACAGACTTGCGGACGGGCGTTTCACCGCGCCGCCGCGGGGGAGGTCACTGCCATGATGATCAGGCTGCGTGGCGGGGGCCGCGGGGCCGGGGCAGGCAATACGTGTCGGGTGGAGATATGCAACGCGGTGGTGGACCGGGCGAGGGTACGGACGGCCTGGACCCGCAGCGCGCCCGCGATGCCCGAGCCCGTCGCGGCAAACACCGGCGCCGCGGCGCCGAGGCGGCCGATCCCGTGCCGGCTCCCACCCGGACGCCGGACGGCGGGGACGGCCTCCCCAAGGGCCGCGGCATGGGAGTGACGTACAAGTACTTCGGCGCCCCCGACGGCGCCACGGCCGCGCGGGTGCCCCAGACGATGCGGCCCGAGGAGCTGGGCGGCGACGAGCTCGGCATGGGCGGCATGTTCACCAAGATCAAGCCGGAGACGGTCGCCGCGATGGTCCTGACCGGCATCGAGGGCATACCCCTGCACAAGGTGCCCCCGCTGGAGCTGGTCGTCCTGCACCCCGACTACGCCGTGGTCAAGCTCCCGATGACGGTGGTCGACCCGCTGCGCGGCGTCGGCGAGGAGTCGGTGGGCGCGGCCGCCTTCATCTGGTCGACCGTCCCGGACCGGGGCGGCCCCCGGGACGCCTTCAACGTCTACCAGCTGCTGCACGAGTGGCAGGACTTCTCCCACCGCCTCCACGAGGCCGGCCACCAGCCGTACTGCCTCGTCTGGCCCTGACCGGGCCGTCCCGCCCCGCCGCGGTCGCGGGGCGGGCCGGGGCGGGGCGGGGCGGGGCCGATGCCGGGTCGGTGCGACGGGCGGGGTCGGCGCGGCTGGTCAGCGGGCGGCGGCCCGGGCGGGGTCGGCGCGGCTGGTCAGCGGGCGGCGGCCGTGTGCAGTGCCTCCGCCATCGGTGACGTGCCCTCCGTGACGTAGCTGCGGATCGAGGCCAGGTAGGCCTCCCGGCCGACGCGCCCGTGGCCGCCGGCGGCCCGGTCCAGCGCGTCGAACGCCGGACCGGCGTTGTCGGCCGGATTGCCCAGCGCCTCGCGCAGCCGCGTGAACTCCGCCCGGTCCAGCGCCCCGTCGCCGTCCGCGTCGGCGAGGTCGAACAGCGAGCCGAGCGCCTGCCGGCAGACCTCGTCGAAGGCCTCGGCGCCCGCCCAGGCCGCGTACTCCTCGAAGGTCACCGCCCCGTCGCCGTCCGCGTCCATCGAGGCGAACACCCGCTCGTGGGCGGTGCGGGCGACCGCGACCCGCGGGTCGTCGTCGCCGCGGCCCATCGCCGACGCGGCTCGCTCGGGGCGGGACAGGTACTCGTGACGGGAGATCACGCCGTCCCCGTCCACATCGAGCATGGTGAAGATGTGGCGCTTTGCAATGAGCGAGGTGGCCGTGTCCATGAAGATTCCTTTCGCGTACTTCGGACTGGCCCGCTACCCCGCCCTTCACCCCTTCACCCGCCCCGCGCGCCCCACGCGCCCCCTCTCACCTCTTTCCGCCCCCCAGCCCACGGGGCAGAGTGGCCGCATGGAGACACGCGTACGGCTGGAGCCCTGGGGCGAGGACGACTTCTGGCTGCTGTCGCGGTGCAACTCGGCGGAGATGACCGTGCACCTCGGCGGGCCCGAGTCCGAGGAGAAGCTCGCCGGCCGGCAGCGCCGCTACGAGGCCCTGAGCGCGCGGGAGCCGGCCGCCGGACGGATGTTCCGGGTGGTGCTCGGCGCCGAGACCGTCGGGTCGATCGGCTTCTGGGAGCGGGAGTGGCGCGGCGAGCCGGTGTACGAGACCGGCTGGGCGGTGCTCCCGGAGTTCCAGGGCCGCGGCCTGGCCGCGGTCGCCCTCGGCGAACTCGTCGCGCACGTCCGCGCCCACGGCTCCCGCGGCGCCCTGCACGCCTTCCCGGGCACCGACCACCCGGCGTCCAACGCCGTCTGCCGCCGGGCGGGCTTCGCGTGCCTGGGCCGGGTCGACTTCGAGTACCCCCCGGGCACCCCGCACCCCTCCAACGACTGGCACCTGCCCCTCACCCCCTGACCCCGCCCTCCCCGTCGGCGGCCGGGCCGCGGGGGCCGGGCCCGGCCCGGCCGGAGCCCCCGGGCGCCCGGCCCTTCTGCCCTTCAGCCCTTCAGCCCTTCAGCCCTTCAGCCCTTCAGCCGACCGTGAGGACCAGCCGGCCGCGCGTGCCCGGGGTGCCGAGGGCGGCGTGCGCCTTCGCGGCGTCCGAGAGGTCGAAGGTGTCCGCGACCCTGAGCGTCAGCTCCCCCGCGTCGACCAGCGCGACCAGCCGCCCCAGGTGCTCGCCGTCGGGGGCGACCTCCTGCTCCTCGACCCGGATCCCCCGCTCCGCGGCCGGCCCGCCGTGAGGGCGGAGCCCGACGTAGACCCCTCCGTCACGGACGAAGGCCAGCGCGGCCTCCCCCAGGACCGCCGCGTCCAGGACCCCGTCGACCGGGGCGGCCGGCGCCCCGCCGCGCTCCACGAAGGCGCTCGCGCCGAGCGACCGTACGAACGCCTCGTCCTCCGCGCCCGCCAGGGCGGTCACCACCAGTCCGGCCCGGACGGCCAGCTGGACCGCGAGCCCTCCGACCACCCCGGCCGCGCCGGTGATCAGCACGGACGCGCCGGGAGCCAGTCCGAGCAGGTCCACCGCGCGGGCGGCCGTCAGCCCGCTCAGCGGCAGCGCCGCCGCGGCCGCGTCGTCCGCCGTCCCGGGGGCCGGGGCCAGGGCCGAGGCGTCGAGCACCACGTACTCGGCGTGCGTGCCGAGCGGCTTCACCGGGCCGTAGTGCAGGCCCACCACCCGGCGGCCCACCGTCCAGCCCTCCACCTCCGGGCCGACGGCGTCGATCTCGCCCGCCACGTCCCACCCGAGCCCGAGCCGCTGCCCGGCCCCGCCGAAGACCCCGACGCGGACCGCTCCGTCGACCGGGTTCACCCCGGCCGCCCGGACCCGGATCCGGACCTGGCCGGCTTCCGGGCGCGGCACCGGCACCCGCTCCACCCGCACCTGCTCCGGACCGCCGAAGGCGTCGACGACCGCTGCCCGCATGGTGTGCGTCTGCTCGCTCATTCTCTTTCTCCCCTGTCTCGGTCGGCTCGGGTTCGCCGGGCGGTTCCGCCCTTCCCGATGACCACTAACTTAGGGAGAGGTACTCTCTTTTCGTAAGTACGCACTCCGGAGTGCGTACCCGACCCGGAAGTGGGTAACCATGGCCACCCGCACCGCCGCCGCCCGCCGCGACGAAGCCCGCGCCGCCTACGACGCCTTCGTCAAGGAGTGCCCCACCAGCCAGCTCCTGGCCCGCATCAGCGACAAGTGGGTCGGCCTCATCCTCAGCGCCCTCGGCCAGGCCGAGACCGGCTCCATGCGCTACAGCGACCTCGGCCGCAAGATCCCCGGCGTCAGCCAGAAGATGCTCACCCAGACCCTCCGCTCCCTCGAACGCGACGGCCTCGTCAGCCGCACCGTCACCCCCACCGTCCCCGTCCGCGTCGACTACGCCCTCACCGAACTCGGCAGCAGCCTCGGCTGTCTCCTCTCCTCCGTGAAGCGCTGGGCGGAGAACCACTTCGACGACGTCAGCGCCCACCGCGACGCCTACGACGGAGCCCTCGCGACCACGTAATTCGGCCGCGCCACCCCGCCCCCCGATGGCATGCTGGGATCGTGAACGGTCCCGGCATTCAGCTCACCCTCGCCCCCGAACTGCGCCTCTTCGCCCCGCCCAGCCGGCGCGCGGAACGTGTACCGACCGCCACCGACGGCGCCTCCAGCATCGGCCACGTCGTCGAATCCGCGGGCGTCCCCCTCACCGAGGTCGGCCGCCTCCTCGTCGACGGCCACGAGGTGCCCGTCTCCTACGTGCCCCAAGCGGGCCAGTCCGTCGAGGTGTTCGGCGTGGACCGGCCGCAGCGGCTCCCCGACGCCCCGCTGCGCTTCCTCCTCGACGTCCACCTCGGCACCCTCGCCCGCCGCCTGCGCCTGCTCGGCGTCGACGCCGCCTACGAGAACGAGGACATCGGCGACCCCGCGCTCGCCACCCGCTCCGCCGCCGAACGCCGCGTCCTGCTCTCCCGCGACCGCGGCCTCCTGCGCCGCCGCGAGATCTTCGCCGGCGCCTACGTCTACAGCGACAACCCCGACGACCAACTCCGCGACGTCCTCGGCCGGTTCGCCCCCGACCTCGCCCCCTGGACCCGCTGCACGGCCTGCAACGGCCCCCTGCACGAGGCCGACAAGGACAGCGTGGGCGACCGTCTGGAACACGGCACGCAGCGCTCGTACGACGTCTTCGCGCAGTGCGCCGACTGCGAACGCGTCTACTGGCGCGGCGCCCATCACGCCCGGCTGGAACGGATCGTCGGCGAGGCCATGGCCGAATTCGGCGGCGCCGCCGCCTGACCCCCACCCCCCGGAGGGTCCCGTCCGGCAGACTCTCCGGCCATGACCTCAGCCGAGAACACCTCGCACGTCATGGACCCCGCCACCACCGCGACCGACCCCCGGTCCGTAGCGACCGCGGACCCCCGGACCGTCGTCGACGTCGTGGTCGTCGGCGCAGGACCCACCGGACTCCTGCTCGCCGGCGACCTCGCCGCCACCGGACTCTCCGTCACCCTCGTGGAGCGGCGCCCCCGCACCGCCGCCAACCTCACCCGCGCCTTCGCCGTGCACGCCCGCACCCTCGAACTGCTCGACGCCCGCGGACTCGCCGACCCGCTCGTCACCACCGGCCGCCGGATCGACCGCATACGCCCCTTCGGTGGCATGCCCCTCTCCCTCCAACGCTTGCGCTCGCGCTACCCGTTCGCGCTCATCACCCCTCAATATGAGACAGAGAAACTCCTGGAGCGCCGCGCGTTGTCCACAGGGGTGGACATCCAGTACGACAGTCGGGTCATCGGCCTGCGTCAGGGCCGCGACACCGTCACCCTCGACCTCCGGCCCACCACGCCGGACACCCCGGACACCCCGGACACCCCGGACACCCCGGGCTCCCCGCGCACCACCTCGACCGACACCCCCGGCACCGCCCCCATCCGCCGGATCCACGCCCGCCACGTCGTCGGCGCCGACGGCGTCCGCTCCACCGTCCGCGAGGCCCTCGGCCTCCCCTTCCCCGGCCGCGCCGTCGTCCGCTCCATGATCCTGGCCGACGTCCGCCTCACCGACCCGCCCGAAGACGCCCTCGCCGTCAACGGCGCCGCCGACGCCTTCGGCTTCCTCGTCCCCTTCGGCGACGGCTGGTACCGCGCCATCGGCTGGCGCCGCGACGCCGACGCCCCGGACACCGCCCCCGTCGACCTCGACGAACTCCGCGCCGTCCTGCGCGACGCCCTCGGCACCGACCACGGCATGCACGACCCCCGCTGGATGTCCCGCTTCCACAGCGACGAACGCCAGGTCCCCCACTACCGCGTCGGCCGCGTCTTCCTCGCCGGGGACGCCGCCCACGTCCACTCCCCCGCCGGCGGCCTCGGCATGAACACCGGCCTCCAGGACGCCGCCAACCTCTCCTGGAAACTCGCCGCCGTCCTCCACGGCCAGGCCCCCGACCCCGAAGCCCTCCTCGACAGCTACCACCGCGAACGCCACCCCGTCGGCCGCCTCGTCCTGCGCGTCAGCGGCACCATCGTCCGCGCCGCCATGGCCGCCACCCCGGCCCACCGCACCGCCCGCGCCCTCGGCGCAGCCCTCCTCGCCCACGTCGGCCCCGCCCGGGAACGCGCCCTCGGCATCGTCTCCGGCATCGGCATCGCCTACCCGCCCCCGCCCGGCACCCGCCGCCCCACCCCCGCCGGCCGGCGCGCCCCCGACCTCGCCCTCGCCGACGGAGAGCGCCTCTACGAGGCCCTGCGCACCGGCGGCTTCGTCCTCGTCACCCCGCCCGGCACCGCCACCCCGCCCGGAGCCCCCCTCGCCCACCGCCGCTGGGCCTCCGGGACGCGCACCGCGTGCGTCCTCGTACGCCCCGACGGATACGTCGCCTGGAGCGCCCCCCGGCCCACCGACGCCGAACTCACCGCGGCCGTCGCCGCCTGGCTGCTGCCCCGCCCCCTGCCGGGATCCGCCGGCCCCCGGGTCCCTCAAGGCCCTCAAGGCCCTCAAGGCCCTCAAGGCCCTCAAGGCCCTCAGAAGGCGTAATCGTCACCCGTGTCCAGGGCCAGCACCACGTGCTCGTTGTTGCCGCGGTTGCGGTCGGTCGCCCCGCCGTCCCACCACGTGTCGATGCGCACCACCACCTCGGCCGGCCGCTCCCGCAGCCCCAGCGACAGCCCGATGTGCCGCCCCCTGCCGTGCTCCGGCAGCTCGCCCGTCTCGCAGACCACCTCGCGCTGCCCCACCCGCGCACACCCCTCGGCCAGCTCCTGCCGGTCCGCGAGGTCCACCGACAGCCGCACCCGCACCGTCGCGTCCGCCACCCCGGACGGCCCCTCGTTCTGCGGCACCATCCACACCTTCAGCCGGCCGGGGGCCAGCGACACCCGCCCGTGGTAGGCCACGTCGGCCTCCGGCCCGGCCCACGCACCCGCGGGCCCGGCCCCGCCCAGCACCAGCAAGCCCGCCACCACCACACTCCGTACGGCACCACGGCGCACCGCCACCACCTCCTCGCGCGGACGCTAACCGGCCCACCCACCCCCTGGTCGGACCATCACACGAACGAGGGCGAGCCCTCCCCCATTCGCCTGCGTAGGCTTCCGGCCATGCTCATCGCACGCTCCGTCGCCCTCTTCGCCCTCGCCGCCGCCCTGGAGATCGGAGGCGCCTGGCTGGTCTGGCAGGGCGTTCGCGAACACAAGGGCTGGGCCTGGATCGGCGCCGGCGTCATCGCCCTCGGCCTGTACGGATTCGTCGCCACCCTCCAGCCCCAAGGCGATTTCGCCCGCGTGCTGGCCGCATACGGCGGCGTCTTCGTCGCCGGATCCCTCCTCTGGGGCGTCGTCGCCGACGGCTACCGCCCCGACCGCTGGGACGTCACCGGCGCCCTCGTCTGCCTCGCCGGGATGGCCGTGATCATGTACGCGCCGCGCCGCTGACCCGGCCTATGCTGGCGAGGATTCGCCCGTACGAACGAACGACCCCGCGGACGAACGTCCCCACGATCGAACGAGGAGCCCGCTCATGAGCACGCGCACGGCCACCCGAACCGCCGTAGTCACCGGCGCGAGCAGCGGAATCGGCGCGGCCACCGCCCGGCAGCTCGCCGCGGCCGGCTACCACGTCGTCCTCACCGCCCGCCGCAAGGACCGCATCGAGACCCTCGCCGGCGACCTGACCGACGCGGGCTACGAGGCCACCGCCCACGCCCTCGACGTCACCGACCGCGCCGCCGTCGACGCCTTCGCCGCCTCCCTCGACCGCTGTGACGTCCTGGTCAACAACGCCGGCGGCGCCATCGGCGCCGAGCCCGTCGCCACCGGCGACCCGGCCGACTGGCGCACGATGTACGAGGTCAACGTCATCGGCACCCTCAACGTCACCCAGGCCCTCCTCCCCGCCCTCACCGCGAGCGGCGACGGCACGGTGGTCGTCCTGTCCTCCACCGCCGGCCACTCCACCTACGAGGGCGGCGCCGGCTACGTCGCCGCCAAGAACGGCGCCCGCGTCCTCGCGGAGACCCTCCGCCTGGAGATCGTCGGCCAGCCCGTCCGCGTCATCGAGATCGCCCCCGGGATGGTCAAGACGGAGGAGTTCGCCAAGACCCGCTTCCGCGGCGACGCGGCCAAGGCCGAGAAGGTCTACGAGGGCGTCGCGGAGCCCCTCTCCGCCGACGACGTGGCCGACACCATCACCTGGGCGGTGACCCGCCCCAGCCACGTCAACATCGACCTCCTGGTCGTCCGCCCCCGCGCCCAGGCCTCCAACACCAAGGTCCACCGCGAGCCGTAGACCTACGGCACCAGTCCGGCCGCCTTCAGCTGCGGCATGAGGGCCGCCGGCTTCAGCCCGGCGGCCTTCGCCGCGTCCAGGGCCCGCCGCAGGTCCGCCGCCAGCGTCGGCGTGAAGTGCAACAGCACGATGTCGCCGGCCTTCAGCCGCGGCGTCGGCGGGGTCTGGCTCCAGGTGGTGAAGTCGTACGTCCACGTCACCAGCGCCTTCACCCCGCACGCCTTCGCCGCGGCCCGCACGGCGTCGTCGACCGCCCCGTACGGCGGCCGCAGCAGCCTGGGCTCCTTCCCCCCGAAGGTCGCCGCCAGCCGCTCCCCGGCCCCGCACACCTCGGCGTCCTTCCCGGCGGCGTCGAGGGTCGTCAGGTCGGGGTGGTTGACGGTGTGGTTCTCCACCGTCGCCCGGCCCTGCCCGGTGAGCGGTGAAGTACCCGGTGTCGTACGCGGTCGCCCCCGGCAGCAGGAACAACGACACCGGCACCCGCTTCTCCAGCAGGATCCGGGCGGCCTCCGGGTCGTGGTTCCAGCCGTCGTCGATGGTGATGAAGACGACCTCGTCCTGGGTCGGCACGTGCGACACCACGGGCGGCAGCCCCACCCCGGCCTGGGCCGACCCGGCGGCCCCGAGAGCGAGCGACAACGACGCGAGGGCGGCGAGAAGCGCGCGGGATCTCCACATGCCGCACACCCTGGTCTAGACCAACTCGGCCAGTCAACCCCCTTGCAGAAAAGGGGAGTTGGGCCAGAGGCATTCACCAAGCCCGTATGGGTGAATCCATGCGAATTGTCGGCGGACACCGCTACGCTCCGAAAGCGTGGTTCGCGAAAAGGAGGAGGCTATGGCCGTGATACAGCACGAGACCACGATCGCGGAGGCCGCCGATCGACTCTCCAGGGAGCTTCCCAGGCACCGAGTGGAGATTCTCCAGGGGAGGCTCATCGTGACACCACCACCCGCCGACGGACGTCACGCACGCACACTGACCCGGCTCGTCGTGTCATCGTCGACCGCCGCCACGACGAGGTCGTCGCCTGCCGCGAACCGCGAAACGGCACCTACCGCCACCGCACGACCCACAAGCGCGGCACCTCCCTCACCATCCCGGAGTACGTCGGCGTCTCCCTCGAACTCCCGGTGGACCTGCTCCTCGACGGCGGATGAGGGCCGGACACGGACGCGGGGGCCCGGACCGTCACCGGTCCGGGCCCCCGCGTGCCGACGTCAGCCCTTGACGCAGATGACCTGCTTCAGCTTCGCCACGACCTCGACGAGGTCGCTCTGCTGGTCGATGACCTGCTCGATCGACTTGTATGCGGCCGGGATCTCGTCCACCACACCGATGTCCTTGCGGCACTCCACGCCCTGTGTCTGGTCCGCCAGGTCCCGCGCGGAGAAGCGCTTCTTCGCCGCGGTGCGGCTCATCTTGCGGCCCGCTCCGTGCGAGGCGGAGTTGTAGGACTTCTCGTTGCCGAGGCCCTTCACGATGTAGGAGCCCGCGCCCATCGAGCCCGGGATGATCCCGTACTCACCGCTGCCGGCGCGGATCGCGCCCTTCCGCGTGACGAGCAGGTCCATGCCGTCGTACCGCTCCTCCGCCACGTAGTTGTGGTGGCAGCTGATCTCCTGCTCGAAGGAGACCTTGGCCTTGCGGAACTCCCTGCGCACGACCTCCTTGAACAGGCTCATCATGGCCGCGCGGTTGAACTTCGCGTACTCCTGGGCCCAGAAGAGGTCGTTGCGGTACGCCTCCATCTCCGGGGTCGCCGCAAGGAAAACCGCCAGGTCCCGGTCGACCAGTCCCTGGTTGTGCGCCAGCCCCCGGGCGACGCCGATGTGGTGTGCGGCGAGCTCGTTGCCGATGTTCCGGGATCCGGAGTGCAGCATCAGCCAGACCGAACCTGACTCATCGAGACAGAACTCGATGAAGTGGTTTCCGGATCCGAGCGTTCCGATCTGTTTTGTGGCGCGTTCCTGACGGAATTTGATCGCGTCCGTGAGGTAGTCGAAGCGCTTCCAAAGGTCCTCGTACCCCTGCACCGAAAACCCGTACAGCCGCCCCGGGTCCACCGCCTCCCTGTGCATCCCCGCCCCCACCGGAATCGCCTGCTCGATGCGGGAGCGGAGCTTCGAGAGGTCACCCGGGAGGTCGTTCGCCGTCAGGGAGGTCTTCACCGCCGACATGCCGCAACCGATGTCGACGCCCACCGCCGCCGGGCAGACCGCGTCCTTCATGGCGATGACCGAGCCGACCGTGGCGCCCTTGCCGTAGTGGACGTCCGGCATCACCGCCAGGCCCTTGATCCAGGGCAGGCCCGCCGTGTTCTGCAACTGCCGCATGGCGCTGTCCTCGACCGACGCCGGATCGGTCCACATCCGGATCGGGACGTTCGCCCCGGACACCTCTACATACGACATATGACGTCAATCCCCCGGAAACCACAGAAAGTCACAGAAAGTTCGGAATACGCAAAAAGCCTCGCTCATCGCCCCAAAGCAGTCAGGGAACCGGCGCCGGCACCAGCGTGTGCGATAGACATTGTGTCCATCCGTGTCCGAGTCGCGGCAACGGATTTTCCCGAGGGGACCAAGGGAGCCAGTGGACGTGGAGCGCAAGGCGGTACGCCGACGGGTCCTGCCCGGGATCGCGATGATCACCGCACTCGCGGCCGGCGTGACCGGTCTCGCAGGATGCACCGACGGCAACGGCATCGGGAGCACCAGCGACCAGAAGGGCGGCGGGAGCACCACCGCGCCCGCCCAGCCCGGCAAGTACCGCAGCCTGCCACAGCCCTGCAAGGCCGCCGACGCCAAGCGCCTCAAGGCCATGCTCCCGGCCTCCGACTCCCTCACCACCCAGCAGCGCGAGCAGCTCTACGCCGGAACCGCGGAGCCCTCCTTCGACGGCGACCGGCACGTCGGCTGCCGCTGGAACGCGCAGGCGCCCGAGGGGACCCTGCTGCTGTCGGTCACCTTCGAGCGCGTGGTCTCGTACGACCGGGCCGCCGCGAGCGACGACGACAAGGCGCACACGGTGTTCGTACGCCGCCTCACGGACGCGCACCTGCCCTTCCCCGGCATCACGGGCTCCCCCTCCCCGAGCACCGCCCCCGGCGCCACCCCCGGTAGCACCCCCGGCACCGCCCCCGGCGCCGCCGAGACCCCCGCCCAGCCTTCCGCTTCCCCCTCCGCCCTTCCCTCCTCCGCTTCCGCCCCCGCCTCCGCTTCGCCCTCCGCCCCGGCGTCCCCCACCACCGCGCCCGAGCTCGGCTCGCGCGTTCTGGAAGGGCTCGGCAACGAGGCGTACCTGGACGACAAGCTGAGCCCGGCCGGGGCCAGCGCCGCCCAGTCGCGCACCGTGCGGATTGTGTTCCGCACCTCCAACGTCCTCGTCACCGTCGAGTACAGCGTGCAGCCGTCCGGACCCGGCACACTCCCCTCAAGTGCGGAAACGCAGGACAAGACGCGCCAGTTGGCACAGGCCCTGGCCGAGCGTTTCAACGAGTGAGGCCCCCGCCCCGCGAGGGCGTGCGGGGCCGTCGTGACGGCGCGCACAGCAGGCGGGCGCCCGGTCGGGCTACCGTTGCCCGGGTCCCGCGCCCGTAAGAAGTCCCCAACGTCTGAAGGAACCATGCACCGATCAGCCTCGCGTCTCACCCGTGTTCTCGCCTGCGCAGCCGTCGTCCCGGTGATCCTCACCGCCGCCGGGTGCTCGTCCGACTCGGAGAAGTCCTCGGGCTCGGATTCCGGCAAGAAGTCTTCGGCCTCCTCGTCCGCCAAGCCGAGCTCGAAGGCCTCGGCCGCCCTGGAGAAGGTGGCGTTCGCGAAGCTGCCCGACCCCTGCAAGGCGATCACGTCGAAGACCATAGATTCGGTCGTTCCGGAGGCGAAGGAGAAGAACGGTACGGCCGCGAAGTCGAACGACCTCGCCAACCGGGCCAGCTGCTCCTGGAACGGCCTGCAGACGGACGGCGTGAAGGGCTCGCAGTACCGCTGGCTCTCCGTCTCCCTGGTCCGCTACGACTCGCACGCCACGCTCGGCAGCGGTGACAAGCGCGCCGAGGAGCAGTACAACAAGCAGATCGAGCTGGCGAAGACCGTCGAGGGCGCGCACGACGTCAAGGTGGAGCAGGCCGGCGGGATCGGCGACCAGGGTTCCTCGGTCGCGTACGGGGTGAAGAAGGACGTCGACTTCCTCAACACCACCCTCGTGGTCCGCACCCACAACGTGGTCGTCACGCTCGACTACAACGGTGCCGCCTACGAGGGCGCCGGCGCCCCCGACCAGGCGAAGCTGCTCCAGGACGCCGTCGCGGCGGCCCGTGACGCGGTGAACGCGGTCGACTCCGCCAACAAGGGCGACGCCGCTCCCGAGCAGGCCCCGTCCGGTTCCGCTTCGCCTTCCGGTTCGGCTTCGCCGTCGGGTTCCGCTTCCCCGCAGCAGTAGGTGCCGGGCGGTAAGGGGCCCTAGGGAACGGGTGACGCGCAGTCACCCGTACGCTGTGCCTGCCGTAGCTCGACAAGGGGAGGTCGCGGGTGGCCGCGATGCAGCTGACTCGTACGCACCGGATACTCATCGGTGTCGTGGTCGCCGGTGCCGTGGTCATCGCGGGCATCGGTTTCGCGGGATCGTACGCCGCGGTGCGCGCTCTGGCGTTGCAGAAGGGCTTCGGCAACTTCTCGCTGGTGTTCCCGATCGGCATCGACATGGGCATCTGCGTGCTGCTGGCGCTGGACCTGCTGCTGACGTGGATCCGCATTCCGTTCCCCCTGCTGCGCCAGACGGCGTGGCTGCTGACGGCGGCGACGATCGCGTTCAACGGCGCGGCGGCCTGGCCGGACCCGCTGGGCGTGGGCATGCACGCCGTGATCCCGATCCTGTTCGTGGTCACGGTCGAGGCGGCCCGGCACGCCGTGGGCCGGATCGCGGACATCACCGCGGACCGGCACATGGAGGGCGTCCGCATCACCCGCTGGCTGCTCTCGCCCGTCCCCACCTTCAAGCTGTGGCGCCGGATGAAGCTGTGGGAGCTGCGCTCCTACGAGCAGGCGGTCGGCATGGAGCAGGACCGGCTGATCTACCAGGCGCGGCTGCAGGCCCGGTACGGGCGGGCGTGGCGGCGCAAGGCGCCGGTGGAGGCGCTGATGCCGCTGCGGCTGGCCCGGATCGGCGTGCCCCTGTCCCAGACGGCCCCGGAGGGGCTGGTGGCGGCGGGCATCGAGCCGGTGCTGCTGCCCCCGGCGGGCCCGGCGGCCCCGGCCCTGGAGGCGGCGACCCCGGAGACCGCGGCCCCGGAGACCGCGGCCCTGGAGGCGGCGGCCGGCCCGAAGGCCGCGGAGGTGCTGGTTCCGCAGCAGGCGGGTCCGGCGTCGGCTCCGGGCGCGGGCCCGTCGGCGGTGCCCCCCGTCACGCACGCCCCGCCGGCGTTCGCGGTGGATCCCACCGCGATGCCGGCGGCGCACGACAGTGCCTGGTTCGCGGCGCCGCTGGCCCCGCAGGCGGCGTACGAGGGCGGCTACAACCCGCAGTACGTGGAGGGCCTGGAGCCGACCCCGGTCATGCCGCCGTCCGGCCCGGAGGAGCTCCTGGAGCAGGAGCCGTCCCGGAAGCCGTCGCAGCAGCTGCTGCCGGACGAGGAGGTCGACGACTCCGGGGCCGACCTCGACGAGGTGAAGTTCGCGGAGGCGGCGTACGAGGTCTTCCGGACGTACATCGAGGAGAACGGCAAGGTCCCGAGCCCCGAGCAGGTCGACATATACCTCTCGGACCGGCACGGCATCGCGCACCCGCGCAGTTTCAGCACGATCAGCCGGCTGATGCCGGAGCTGAAGCAGCGCTACCAGCGCGACCTGGAGAACGAGCACATCGCCTGATCGTCCTGGCACGCGGAAGGGCCCCGCACCCCCGAGGGGGTGCGGGGCCCTTCCGTACGGCCGGTACGCCGCGGGGTGCCTCAGACGGCGAGCAGCTTGCGCACCCGGTCCGCGCCGACGGCGAGGAGCAGGGTGGGCAGGCGCGGTCCGGTCTCCCGGGTCACCAGGAGGCGGTAGAGCAGGGCGAAGAACTCGCGCTGGGCGATCTTGAGTTCGGGCGTCGGCTTGGCGTCGGGCTCCAGCCCGGCCATCACCTTGGGCACGCCGTAGACGAGGGTGGTGAGCCCGTCGAGGGACCAGTGCGAGTCGAGGCCCTCCAGGAGGAGGCGCAGCTGCTCGCGGCCGTTCTCGTCGAGGGAGGACAGCAGCTCGGTGTCGGCGGCCTCGCGGACGAGGGTGCGCTGGTCGGCCGGGACCTGGCTGGTGATCCAGTTCTCGGCGCGGTCCAGGCGCGGGCGGACCTCGTCGAGGGAGGTCAGCGGCTGCGTCGGGTCCAGGTCGGTCAGGATGCGCAGGGTCTGCTCGTCGTGCCCGGCGGTGATGTCGACGACCGACGCGAGGGTGCGGTAGGGCAGCGGGCGCGGGGTGCGGGGCAGCTCGTGGGAGGCGACGCGGACGGCGCGGGCGTGCGCGGCGGCGTCGGCCGGCAGCACGGTGCCGTCGGCGACCTTGCCCTCCAGCTTGTCCCACTCGTCGTACAGCCGCTGGATCTCCTGGTCGAAGGCGATCTTGAAGGACTGGTTGGGGCGGCGGCGCGCGTACAGCCAGCGCAGCAGCTGCGGCTCCATGATCTTCAGCGCGTCGGCCGGGGTGGGGACCCCGCCCTTGCTGGAGGACATCTTGGCCATGCCGCTGATGCCGACGAAGGCGTACATCGGGCCGATCGGCTGCTCGCCGCCGAAGATGTGCACGATCTGGCCGCCGACCTGGAAGGACGAGCCGGGCGAGGAGTGGTCGACGCCCGAGGGCTCGAAGATCACGCCCTCGTGGGCCCAGCGCATGGGCCAGTCGACCTTCCAGACCAGCTTGCCGCGGTTGAACTCGCTCAGCTTGACGGTCTCGGTGAACTCGTCCTCGGTGCAGACGTAGGTGAGCTCGGTGCTCTCGTCGTCGTACGCGGTGACCTTGGTGAAGTCCTTGCCGCACTCGCCGCAGTAGGGCTTGTACGGGAAGTAGCCGCCCTCGGCGCTGCTGCCGTCGTCCTCGGCGGCGGCGCCGGAGCCCTCGGCGGCCTCCAGCTCGGCCTCGTCGACCTGCTTCTGCTGGGGCTTCTTGCCGCCCGGCTTCTGCTTGGTGCGGTACTGGTCGAGGACGGCGTCGATGTCGCCGCGGTGCTTCATCGCGAACAGGATCTGCTCGCGGTACGCGCCGGAGGTGTACTGCTCGGTCTGGCTGATCGGGTCGTACTCGACGCCCATCTCGGCGAGGGCCTCGACGAAGGCCGCCTTGAAGTGCTCGGCCCAGTTCGGGTACGCGGAGCCGGCCGGGGCGGGCACGGAGGTCAGCGGCTTGCCGATGTGCTGGGCCCAGGACCCGTCGATGCCGGGGACGCCGGCCGGGACCTTGCGGTAGCGGTCGTAGTCGTCCCAGGAGATGAGGTGGCGGACCTCGATGCCCCGGCGGCGGATCTCGTCCGCGACCAGGTGCGGGGTCATGACCTCACGGAGGTTGCCCAGGTGGATCGGGCCGGAGGGGGAGAGTCCGGACGCGACGACGACGGCTTTGCCGGGTGCTCGGCGCTCCGCCTCAGCGATGACCTCGTCCGCGAAACGGGAGACCCAGTCGGTCTCGGTGCTGCTCTGAGCCACGACACGTCCTTCTATCTCGAAATGCTGGCTACCGCCATTCTCCCAGACGGAAGCGGGCCCTCCGAGGTTGCCTGCGCGGGTCCTGCGCCTCCGTCGGGGAGGAGGCGCGGCGGGCCGCCGCCGCGGGGAAATCCCGGGATGTGGACAGGCGCTCCGTGGGATACTCGACACGCATCAACCGACTCACAGGAACGGCAGCTCATGGCCTCGGTCCCCTCCCTCGCTTCCTCCGTCGAACAGCGCGTCGCGGACGCCCTCGCCTCCGCCCTGCCGGAGGCCGGTGCGACCGACCCGCTGCTGCGACGAAGCGACCGGGCCGACTTCCAGGCCAACGGCATCCTGGCGCTCGCGAAGAAGGCCAAGGCCAACCCGCGCGAGCTGGCGACGACCGTGGTCGAGGGCATCCCGACGGGTGACCTGATCCGGGAGATCGAGGTCTCCGGCCCCGGCTTCCTCAACATCACGATCACCGACCGGGCGATCGTCGAGACCCTCGCGGCCCGCGCCGCCGACGACCGCCTCGGCGTGCCGCTGTCGCCGTCCGCGGGCACCACGGTGATCGACTACGCGCAGCCGAACGTCGCCAAGGAGATGCACGTCGGGCACCTGCGGTCCGCCGTGATCGGCGCGGCGATGGTGGAGATCCTGGAGTTCACGGGCGAGACGGTGGTGCGGCGTCACCACATCGGCGACTGGGGCACCCAGTTCGGCATGCTCATCCAGTACCTGCTGGAGCACCCGCACGAGCTGGACCACAAGTCGGACGAGGAGGTCTCCGGCGAGGAGGCCATGTCCAACCTGAACCGGCTGTACAAGGCCTCGCGCGCGCTCTTCGACTCCGACGAGGAGTTCAAGACGCGGGCGCGGGCGCGGGTGGTGGACCTCCAGGCGGGCGAGCCGGAGACGCTGGCCCTGTGGCAGCGGTTCGTGGACGAGTCGAAGATCTACTTCTACTCCGTCTTCAACAAGCTGGACATGGACATCAGGGACCCGGACGTGGTCGGCGAGTCCGGCTACAACGACATGCTCGCGGAGACCTGCAAGCTGCTGGAGGACTCGGGCGTCGCCGTCCGCTCCAACGGCGCGCTGTGCGTGTTCTTCGACGAGTACAAGGGTCCGGACGGCAACCCGACCCCGCTGATCGTTCAGAAGTCCGACGGTGGTTTCGGCTACGCGGCCACCGACCTCTCCGCGATCCGCGACCGCGTGGGCAGCCTGAAGGCCGACACGCTCATCTACGTCGTGGACGCCCGCCAGGCACTCCACTTCAAGATGGTCTTCGAGACGGCCCGCCGGGCCGGCTGGCTGAACGACGGGGTCAAGGCCGTCCAGCTGGCCTTCGGCACCGTCCTCGGCAAGGACGGCAAGCCGTTCAAGACCCGTGAGGGCGAGACGGTGCGGCTGGTGGACCTCCTCGACGAGGCCGTCGAGCGGGCGACTTCGGTGGTCCGGGAGAAGGCCGAGAAGGTCGGCCTGACCGAGGAGGAGATCGTCGAGAACGGCCGGTACGTGGGCATCGGCGCGGTGAAGTACGCCGACCTGTCCACCTCCGCGGCGCGCGACTACAAGTTCGACCTGGACCAGATGGTCTCGCTCAACGGCGACACGTCCGTCTACCTCCAGTACGCGTACGCGCGCATCCGCTCCATCCTGCGCAAGGCGGGCGACCGCAGCCCGGTCGCGCACCCGGAGCTGGAGCTGGCCCCGTCCGAGCGGGCGCTGGGCCTGCACCTGGACGGCTTCGGCGAGCTGCTCTCGGAGGCCGCGGCCGAGTACGCCCCGCACAAGCTGGCCGCGTACCTCTACCAGCTGTCCTCGCTGTTCACGACGTTCTACGACCAGTGCCCGGTCATCAAGCCGGAGCCGGAGCCCGTGGTCGCCGAGAACCGCCTGTTCCTGTGCGAGCTGACCGCCCGCACCCTCTCGAAGGGCATGGCCCTCCTGGGCATCCGCACCCCCGAGAAGCTCTGACCGACACCGCCCGACGGCCCCCGGCGCGACCGCGCCGGGGGCCGTCGCGCTGCGCCGTCCTGTCATGCCCCCTTCGTATTCGGCCGGAAAATACCCGGCGGTGGTGTCCCGTTCACATGGCCCTCCTACGGTCGGCCCGATCGTGCCGAACACCCGAGGGGGATCTCCCGCACATGCGCCGCAGACCGCTGAAGACGCTCACCGTCCTGGCCCTGGCCAGCGCCGTGGCCGCCGGCACCGCCGTCACCGCGAACTCCGCACCCCAGCAGAGCGACTCGCACCAGGACATCAGGAACGTCATCTACCTGCTCGGTGACGGAATGGGCCGCACCCACGTGACGGCCGCGCGCGACCGTTACGTGGGCGCCACCGGCAAGCTCACCATGGAGACCCTCCCGAACACGGGCGCGGTCGCCACCTACGCCGTCGAGAAGAACAGCGCGAAGCCGGCCCTGGTCACCGACTCGGCCAGCTCCGCGACCGCCTGGGCCTCCGGCGTGAAGACCTACAACGCGGCCATCGGCGTGGACGCGTACGAGAAGAAGGTCGCCACGCTGATGGAGCAGGCCCACGCGGCCGGCTTCGCCACCGGCAACGTCTCCACCGCCGAGATCACCGACGCCACCCCGGCCGCCCAGTTCAGCCACGCGCTGCTGCGCGGCTGCCAGGGCCCGGTCTACTCCGACGCCGCCTGCCTCCCGAAGAAGGACGACGGCAGCTACGAGCAGGCCCCGGCGGACAAGACGCTGATCACGCCGATCGCCGAGCAGATCGCCCGCAACGGCACCGCCGACGTCATCCTCGGCGGCGGTCTCGCCCGCTTCGAGCCGGACGACCAGAAGGCCCTCCAGGCCCAGGGCTACCAGGTGCTCGGCAGCTTCGGCGACCCGGCGCTGCCCGCGCAGACGGCCGCCAGCCAGAAGGTCGCCACCAAGTCCGACCTGGACAAGGCGGGCGGCAAGAAGGTCATCGGCCTCTTCAACCGCGGCAACCTGACGGTGGAGCAGAACAAGGCCGCCCTGCCGGCCGACGCCCCGCAGAAGCAGGAGCCCTCGCTCGCGGACATGACCCGCAAGTCGATCCAGCTCCTGAACGACCGCAAGCAGGGCGGGTCGTACGACCGCAACAAGTCGAAGAAGGGCTTCTACCTCCAGGTCGAGGGCGCCCAGATCGACAAGCGTTCGCACGCGAACGACGCCGCGCAGACCCTCGCCGAGGTCAAGGCCTTCGACGACGCGGTGAAGGCCGCCTACGAGTTCGCGAAGAAGGACGGTCACACCCTCGTGGTCGTCACGGCGGACCACGAGTGCGCCGGCTTCAACATCATCGAGAAGGGCACCTACACCAACGCCGAGGCCGTCGCGCCCCCGGCCAACACGGACGCCGGCAACACGGCCAACAACAGCGTCCCCTCGCGTGCCGCCTCGGGCGCCAAGGACCCGGTCCGCTCCAGTGGCATCCTCAACGGCGCGGGCTCCGGTGACGCGAAGAACTTCGCTCCGGCCACCTTCCGTACGCCCGACGACCCGGCGAACGTGAAGGACGGCAGCCCCGAGGCGAGCCTGTGGCTGACCTACCTGTCGGGCAACCACACCGGCGCCGACGTGCCGATCTTCGCCTACGGCCCGAACGGCAACGCCTTCGCCACGAGCCAGATCAACACCGAGCTGTACGGCAAGCTGTACCGCTCGCTGTTCGGCCGCTCCCCGCAGCAGCACTGATCCCCTGGCGGCCGGGGCCGGGGGCGCACTCCCCCGGCCCCGGCCGCCGTCGTTCCCGGCCCCGTCCCGGCCTCCCCGGCGGGCCCCGGCCGCCGTCCTGGCGGCCGGCCCCTTCCCGGCCTCCCCAGGAGCACTTCCGATGACGTACCTCCCCCGCGCCGCGGCCGCCGCCACGGCCGCCGCCGCCCTGTTCGCGCTCGTCACGGGCTGCTCCGGTGCCGGGACTCCGGCCGCCGTCGAGGGCCCGGCCACCGCCGCCTCCCCGGTGGCCCTGCCCGCCCCCCGCAGCGCGCCCTCCCCGGCCGCCGTCCTCACCCCGGCGCCCACGGCGGGCGAAGTCCGCGTCCAGCAGGGCCCGTTCACCGACCGCGTGAAGGCGACCGGCCTGCGCCTCACCCCCGGCACGCCGTCCGTCACCGGGCACATCGCCATCAGCTCCGACGTCAGCGACACCCTGGCCCTGGAGATCACCGCCGCGTACTACGACGCGGAGGGCCACCTGCTGGGCACCGGCACCTTCCACCACGAGGAGGAGGGCGAGGAGGGGCACGCCGGAGCGCCCCACACCGGCCCGCGCGCGACCGGTGACGGCATCGACTTCACCGTCCCCGCCGACCACCTCACCGGCACCCCGGCCGGCGCGGTCCTCTCGATCCCGGTCCTGGTCAACGAGTAGCCGCCGCGTGACGCGCGTCACAGGGAACGTTTCCCCGGGTCGCCGCCTCTTCGGTGTGTCGGCAACCGGTACACCGAGGGGGAACACCATGGACGAGGACAGATCGCGGCGCCGGGCGGGCGTCGCAGTGGCCGGACTGCTGGCCGTCGACGGGCTGGCACACCTGTACTGGGCGACCGGAGCCACCTGGCCCGCCCCCGACGAGCGGACCCTGTCGCTGGCCGTGCTCGGCACCGAGGTGTCCTTCGGACCGCCCGTCGTCCTGCCCCTGGCCGCGCTCACGCTGGCCGCAGGGGCGGGGGTCCTGGCCCACGGGTACGGGCGCGGCGGGCGCGTGAGCCGGGCCGTCGCGGGCGCGGTGGCCGCGGGGCTCGCCGTACGGGGCCTCGCGGGCCTCGGCTGGGCCGCCGGGCTCCTCCCCAGCCCGCCCGACAGCCCCTTCCACGCCCTCAACCTCGCCCTGTACACGCCCGCCTGCCTCGGCTTCGGCTGGGCGGCGGCCCGGCTGGCCCGCGCCAGGTGAACCCCGCCGACCGCGAACGCGGGGTCGCGCTGGTCCGCGCGGCCCGCGCCGGCGACACCCTCGCGCTGCACGCGCTGCTCGACCACCTGACCCCGTACATCGCCCGCATCTGCACCCCGATCGCCCTCGCGGACGGCCCGGACGCCACGCAGGAGGCGCTGCTGGCCGTGTTCACCGCCCTCCGGTCGCTGCGCGATCCCGAGGCCCTGTACGGCTGGGTGCGGGCCCTGTCCGTACGGGAAGCGGTACGGGTGGCCCGGCGGGCGGCGCGGATGCGGCCCGCCGAGCTGGACGACGTACCGGCCGGGGGCGATCCGCAGCTCGCCGCCGACATCGACGACGTCCTGGCCCGCCTGACGCCCGAACACCGGGCCGTGCTCGTCCTGCGGGACGTGGACGGCCTGGACGAGGAGAGCGCCGCGGCCCTCCTGCGCATCCCGGCCGGCACCGCAAAGTCCCGCCTGCACCGGGCCCGTACCAGCTTCCGAAAGGCGTGGTCCGCGTGACCGACCCGACCCTCCCGCCCCCCGCAGCGCCCGCCCCCGGGATCGACCCCGTGCACCGGCTGCGCGTCATGGCGGCCGCCGTGCGCGGCGCGCACGTCGCCGAGCACGTGGTGCAGGCCCCCTTCGAGGAGGTCTGGCCGGTCATGGCCGCCCTCGGCTTCCTCCCCGACTTCCACCGCGTCCGCGTCGTACGCGCCGACGCCGACGCCGACGGCGGCCGCTTCGAGGCGCTGGCCCGCGGCCGGTACGGCTTCCGCGCCCACCTGCGGGGCTTCGCCCGACCCGGCTGGTGCTGGCTGCAGAGCCGCTTCCTGATCGTCGGCCTCGCCGCCGCCCCCGCCCCGGACCCGGCCGCCACCCGGATCGCCCTCACCGGCGGCGTACGCGTCCCCACCCGGGCGGCGGTCGTCCCCTTCGCCACCCGGCGCGAACTGGACGAGGCCGCGCACCGGCTGGCGGCCCTGGTCCGCACCGCGGCGCCCCGGCCGGGCGGGTAAGGCCGTGCGCCACCGGGCGCGCCCCGTTCACCCGTTCGGCCCGATTTCCGCCGCCGGGGCCGGGTAGGGGTCGGCCCGTCCTTCCCCCGAGCGCCACCCGGAGGCATCCGTGCCCGACATGAACGGCCCCTACAAGCCCGGCACCCCGTGCTGGATCGACCTGATGGTCCCCGACCAGCAGGCGGCCATCGACTTCTACTGCGACCTCTTCGGCTGGCAGGGCGAGGTCGGACCGGCCGAGACCGGCGGGTACGCCGTCTGCACCCTCAAGGGCAAGCCGGTCGCCGGGATCATGAAGGCGATGAACCCGGACGGCACCGTCCCGGACCCGCTGCCGCCGACGGTGTGGACCACCTACCTGTCCACCGACAACATCGACGGCACCACCAAGGCCGTCACCGACGCCGGCGGCACGGTCATGATGGGCCCGATGGACGTCATGGACCTCGGCCGGATGGCCGTGATCGCCGACCCGACCGGGGCCGTCGTCGGCCTGTGGCAGCCCGGCACCTTCGACGGCGCGGGCATCGTCAACGAGCACGGCGCGCTCATCTGGAACGAGCTGACCACCCCCGACCTGCCGGCCGCCGCCGCGTTCTACTCCTCGGTCCTGCCCGTCACCACGGCCCGCTCCGAGATGCCCGGCGCCGAGGGGTACATCGAGTTCCAGGTGGCCGGCCGCGCGGTCGGCGGGATGATGGACCTGTCCCAGCTCCCGCCGGGCGTGCCCCCGCACTGGCAGGCGTACTTCAGCGTGGACAGCGTCGACGAGGTCCAGGACGCCGCCGTCCGCGCCGGCGGCAGCGTCCTCGCACCCGCCTTCGACATGGCGGCCGGCCGGATGGCCGTCCTCGCCGACCCGCAGGGCGGAGCGTTCTCGATCATCAAGGCCACCATGCAGGAGCAGCCGGCCTGACCCCCGCCCCCGGGGCCTCGACCCGCCGGACCGTGAAACGCCCGTGGGTGCGGGGGAGTTCCCCGCACCCACGACAACGGCGGGACGGGGCAACCGGGGAACCACGGGGTACTTGATCATCGTGGGGCGCGCCCGGGCGCCGCGGATCCCGCCCGTACGGCCGTCGGACGGACGGCGGCCCGGACGTCCTCACGTCCGGACCGCCGCGCTGACCCCTTCCCTCCGGAACCGGTCAGCGCTCGATCGGGTAGGACGTGCGCCCCGACGCGCCGTCGATCTCGTCGTGCGCCTTGGTGAGCAGTTGCTCCTTCAGATCGTTGAGCGCGCGGGCCGCGGCGAGCTCCTCGCCCACCCTGGGCTGATTGCCGTCACTGGGGTGACGGCTCGCGTAGCCGTGCGAGCGCAGTTCACTCCCGTCCGGCAGCCGGACGAGGGCGGCGGCGCGGGTGCGTTCGTTGTCCTCCTGGAACCGCACGTCGACGTGCCATCCGACGGTGTCCTTCATGACGATCACCTCCGTGGCCGCCGCCGCGTCACCCTGGCGAGCGGCCTCCTGCGGCGCGCACCGCTCGGCGGTCACGCGGTCAGCGGGTACGAGTGCCGGCCCGTCGCCTCGTCGATCTCCCCGTGGGCCTTCTGGAGCAGCTGGCCCGCGAGGTCCATCAGGGCCCGCGCTCCGGCGATCTCCTCACCGACCCGCAACTGCTCCGGGTCGGACGGGTGCCGCATCGCGTAGCCGCGCGCCCTGACCTCGGAACCGTCGGCGAGCCTCAGCAGGGCCGCCGCATTGGTGCGGTGGCCGTCCTCGGTGAACTCCATCTCGACGTGCCAGCCTGCGAGTGTGGGCATGGCGGATCACCTCCACAGTCCGTGCCGCCTCTCCCCCCAGCCTGCTCCTCCCGCCCCGCTAGGGCCAGTCGACCATGGCGGCGAAGACGATCACGTTCAGCACCACGGCTCCCGGCGCCGCCAGCGCCAGCGCCACCCGCCGCGCCCGGTTGCCGTGCCTCCACGGAAGCGCCCAGCAGGCCACGAGCAGGAGCAGTACGAGGACCAGCCCGCCCGTGAACACCGTCCACGCGGGCCCGAAGCTCGCGTCGAAGCGGTCGGAGGCCGCCTCCTCGCAGGAGTCGCAGGCCATCGGCGAGATCCCCGCGAAGAACAGGGTGACGGCGGCGGCGGGCAGGGTCAGCACGGTGGAGAGGAGCGGCGCGACGTACGCGCGGCGGTCGCGCTCGGCGGGGGCGGTGGTGTCCATGCCCCCACTCAAGCGGGACGGCGCCGGGCCGGCATGAGTGTCCGTACTCATCCCGGCCCGGCGCCGCACTCAGCGCACTCAGCGCCTTCAGCGGGTCTCGCGCAGCCAGCCCGCGACCTCGGTCGCCCAGTAGGTGAGGATCGTGTCGGCGCCCGCCCGCTTGATGCCGAGGAGGGACTCCAGGATCGCCCGGTCCCGCTCGATCCAGCCCTTCTCGGCGGCGGCCTCGACCATCGCGTACTCGCCGCTGATCTGGTACGCCGCCACCGGCACGTCCACGGCCTCCGCGACCCGGTGGAGGATGTCCAGGTACGGACCGGCGGGCTTGACCATGACCATGTCGGCGCCCTCCTCCAGGTCCAGCGCCAGCTCCCGCAGGGACTCGCGGGCGTTCGCCGGGTCCTGCTGGTACGTCTTGCGGTCGCCCTGGAGGGAGGAGCCGACGGCCTCGCGGAACGGCCCGTAGAAGGCGGAGGAGTACTTCGCGGTGTAGGCGAGGATCGAGACGTCCTCGTGCCCGGTCTCGTCGAGGGCGTCGCGGACGACGCCGACCTGGCCGTCCATCATGCCGCTCGGGCCCACCACGTGGACGCCCGCGTCGGCCTGGACCTGCGCCATCTCCGCGTACCGCTCCAGCGTGGCGTCGTTGTCGACGCGGCCGTGCTCGTCGAGCACCCCGCAGTGGCCGTGGTCGGTGTACTCGTCCAGGCACAGGTCGGACATGATGACGAGGTCGTCGCCGACCTCGGCCTTCACGTCGCGGATGGCGACCTGGAGGATGCCGTCGGGCTCGGTGCCCGCCGTGCCGAGCGCGTCCTTGTTCTCGTCGGCCGGTACGCCGAACAGCATGATCCCCGAGACACCCGCCTCGACCGCCTCCACGGCGGCCTTCCGCAGCGTGTCCCGGCTGTGCTGGACGACGCCCGGCATCGCCGAGATCGGCAGCGGCTCGGTGATGCCCTCCCGGACGAACGCCGGGAGGATCAGGTCCGAGGGGTGCAGCCGGTACTCCGCCACCATCCGCCGCATGGCCGGGGTGGTGCGCAGCCGGCGGGGCCGCGAGCCGGGGAAGGATCCGTACGCGCTCATTCTCAGTCGCCTCTTCGAGCATCGACAGCAGTCCCCCCAAGCCTAGGGGCCCGCCGTCCGCACCCCGAACTCGCACCACACCGCCTTGCCGGGCATCCTCGGCGTGACCCCCCACCGGTCCGCGACCCCGGCCACCAGCAGCAGCCCCCGCCCGCCCTCGGCCCCCGGGTCCCGGTCCGCGATCCGGGGCCGCCCGCCCCCGCTGTCGTGCACTTCCGCCCGGACGGCCCCGTCGAAGAGCATCAGCCGCACCCGGTAGTACCGGCCGGGCGGCACCCCGTGCAGCAGGGCGTTGGTCGCCAGCTCGCTCACGCAGAGCAACAGGTCGTCCCGACGGTATGTGACACCCCACGCGTGAAGTGTCTCCGCCGTGAACTCCCTGGCAGGGCGGACGGATTGGGGGCTGCGGGGGAAGTACCGCTCGCGCAGCAGGGCCGGATGGATTTCCACGTTCACGGAGCGATCGTCGCGGTGCGTGACTAGCGTGGCGGAGACGAAGAACCCGTACTCCTTCATGAGTACGGGTTGGTACCGGTATCTCGCATGCGTACGCGGGGAGTTCACAGGCATGCCACCACGCAAGAGGCCCCGGCCGAACGAGACGGCGATGAAGATGGTCGGCGCGCTGGTCGCCGCCGCCCGCGTCGCCAAGGGAATGACCCAGCGCGTCCTCGCCGAAGCGCTCCACATCGACGTCGAGACCGTCGCCTCGATCGAACAGGGCAGGCGCGTCCTGATGCCCAACGTCGCCGAGAAGATGGACCGCGCCCTCGGCCTGCCCGGCCTCCTGACGGTCGCGGCGAACRGGATGCCGGAGGTCGACATGATCCCCGCCTGGGCGGAGGAGTACATGGAGCGGGAACGGGAGGCCCTGGCCCTGTCCTGGTACGACACGCTGATCATTCCTGGCCTGCTCCAGACGGAGGGGTACGCCCGTGCGGTGTTCGGATGCCACGTCCCGTACCTCGGCGAGGAGAAGATAGAGCTGCAGACCTCCCTTCGGATGAAGCGTCAGAGGATCCTGCACCGCCCCACACCGCCAACGCTCAGCTTCGTCATGTGGGAGCCCGTCCTGCACGACCGGCTCGGCGGCGACGCCGTGTGGAGGCAGCAGCTGCATCACCTTCGCAGCTGCGCCGACTCCCCCGGCATCTCTCTCCAGGTCCTCCCCATGCGCATGGAGACCCACGCCGGTCTCTCAGGCCCGTTCACCCTGCTCGAAACCCCTGACTACCAGCGGCTCGCCTACTCGGAAACGCAGCGCGGCAGTGTGCTCGTGCGCGACCCGAATGAGGTCAGCATCCTTTYCCAGAAGTATGCGATGCTGCGGTCACAGGCCCTCAACTTCGCTGAGACGAAGGGCCTGTTGGACCGGCTGCTAGGAGAGGCATGAGCACCCCACTGAAGTGGTTCAAGTCCAGCTACAGCAGCGACCAAGGCGGCCAGTGCCTTGAGGTCGCCTTCTCCTGGCGGAAGTCCTCCTACAGTGGCGACGAAGGCGGCCAGTGCGTCGAGGTCGCCACCTGCACCTGCACCCACACGGTCCACGTCCGGGACTCCAAGGTCTCCGACGGGCCGGTCCTCGCCCTCGCCCCCGCCGCGTGGGCCGGGCTCACCCGGTGGGTTCGTTCCTGAGCGGTTCCTCCCCGCCCAGCCCCCCCGGCGGTGGTCCTCGCCGGGCCGGGGCGACCGGGCAACGGGAAAAGGGAAGGGGCCCGGGTGCGCTGTGCACCCGGGCCCCTTCCCCGCGTCCCGTAACGGGCCGGCCCCGTCTAAGCCGCTCACGTCGTACGACGGCGACGGGCGCCCGGACGGCGCTCGCTCGGGCGGGAGACCGTCTCGCCGGCCTCCTTCGCCGCCTCGCGGCGGGCCTCGCCGTACGCGGCGAGCGCCTCCGCCAGCTTCGAGACCGACGGCTCCGGCGACAGCACGTCCACGCGCAGGCCGTGCTCCTCCGCCGTCTTGGCGGTGGCCGGCCCGATGCAGGCGATGACGGTCACGTTGTGCGGCTTGCCCGCGATGCCGACCAGGTTCCGCACGGTCGACGAGGACGTGAACAGCACGGCGTCGAAGCCGCCGCCCTTGATCGCCTCACGGGTGTCGGCCGGCGGCGGCGACGCGCGCACGGTCCGGTAGGCCGTGACGTCGTCGACCTCCCAGCCCAGCTCGATCAGCCCGGCCACCAGGGTCTCGGTGGCGATGTCGGCGCGCGGCAGGAAGACGCGGTCGATGGGGTCGAAGACCGGGTCGTAGGGCGGCCAGTCCTCCAGCAGCCCGGCGGCCGACTGCTCGCCGCTCGGCACCAGGTCCGGCTTCACGCCGAACTCGACCAGCGCGGCGGCGGTCTGCTCGCCGACGGCGGCGACCTTGATGCCCGCGAAGGCACGCGCGTCGAGCCCGTACTCCTCGAACTTCTCCCGCACCGCCTTGACCGCGTTGACGGAGGTGAAGGCGATCCACTCGTAGCGGCCGGTGACCAGGCCCTTGACCGCCCGCTCCATCTGCTGCGGGGTGCGCGGCGGCTCCACGGCGATGGTCGGCACCTCGTGGGGCACCGCGCCGTAGGAACGCAGCTGGTCGGAGAGCGAAGCGGCCTGCTCCTTGGTGCGCGGTACGAGGACCCGCCAGCCGAACAGCGGCTTCGACTCGAACCAGGCCAGCTCCTCGCGCCGCGCGGCGGCGCCCTGCTCACCGACCACGGCTATGACGGGCCGCGCGCCCTCGGGGGAGGGGAGCACCTTGCCCTGCTTGAACACCTGGGCGATGGTGCCCAGGGTCGCGCTCCAGGTCCGCTGCCGGGTCGTCGTACCGCCCACGGTCACCGTCAGCGGGGTCTCCGGCTTGCGGCCGGCCGACACCAGCTCGGCGGCGGCGGCGGAGACGGTCTCCAGGGTCGCGGAGACCACGACGCTGCACTCGCTGGTGCCCACCTCGCTCCAGCAGCGCTGCGAGGCGTGCCGGGCGTCGACGAAGCGGACGTCGGCGCCCCGCTCGCCGCGCAGCGGCACACCCGCGTAGGCGGGCACGCCGACGGCGGTGGCGACACCGGGCACCACCTCGAAGGGGATCCCCTCGTGGGCGCAGGCCAGCATCTCGGAGGCGGCGTTCCCGTCGAGCCCCGGGTCGCCGGTGACGGCACGGACGACCCGCCTGCCGGAGCGCGCGGCCTCCATGACAAGATTGGCGGCGTCGCGGATCACCGGGACCCCGGCGGCGGCTGACAGTTCGTCAGCGACCGTCAGCTGCGGCGTGTCGACGCCCGCGCGCGCGTGGGTCCGTACGACGTCGAGCACCTCTGGCTCGGCGATCAGTACGTCCGCGGCGACGAGCGCCTCCACGGCGCGCAGCGTCAGCAGACCCGGGTCGCCGGGGCCGGCACCGAGGAAGGTGACGAGCCCGTGCGCGGCGACGGCCGGAAAAGCGGAGGTGGTGGGGCTTGAGGGGTTCAAAGGGATCGCTCCCCCATCAGACCGGCCGCGCCCTTGGCCAGCATCTCGTCCGCGAGTTCGCGGCCGAGCGCCATGGCCTCGTCGTACGACTGGGGCACGGGACCGGTGGTGGACAGCTGCACGAGCGTGGTTCCGTCGAGGGTTCCGACGACACCGCGCAGGCGCATTTCATTGACAATCTCCCCGTCGGCCAGAAGGTCGGCGAGCGCGCCCACGGGGGCGCTGCAGCCGGCCTCCAGGGCGGCGAGCAGGGCTCGTTCCGCGGTCACGGCGGCCCGGGTGTGCGGGTCGTCGAGCTCACCGAGCGCGGCGACGAGCTCCGCGTCGGACGCGAGGCACTCCACGGCCAGGGCACCCTGGCCGGGCGCGGGCAGCATGTTGTCGACCGACATCAGGTCGGTCGCCTCGTCGCCACGGCCGATCCGGTTCAGTCCGGCGGCGGCCAGCACGACCGCGTCGAGCTCCCCGTCGCGCACGAATCCGATGCGGGTGTCGACGTTGCCGCGGATCGCGACGGTCTCGATGCGCTTGCCCAGGCTGCGGGCGTACGCGTGCAGCTGCGCCATGCGGCGCGGCGAGCCGGTGCCCACGCGGGCGCCGTCGGGCAGCTGCTCGAAGGTCAGGCCGTCCCGTGCCACGAGCGCGTCGCGCGGGTCCTCCCGCTTCGGCATGGCCGCGATGACCAGCTCGTCGGGCTGGGTGGTCGGCAGGTCCTTCAGCGAGTGCACGGCGAAGTCGACCTCGCCGCGGACCAGTGCGTCGCGCAGCGCGGTGACGAACACCCCGGTGCCGCCGATCTGGGCGAGGTTCTCGCGGGACACGTCACCGTAGGTCGTGATCTCCACGAGCTCCACCGGACGGCCGGTGACCGCCCGGACCGCCTCGGCGACGTGCCCGGACTGGGACATGGCCAGCTTGCTGCGCCGCGTGCCGAGCCTGAGGGGCTGGTCGGGACGTGTGTTCATGATGCCCGTCCTGGGTCGTCGTCGTTCTTCGGATCGGCCGCGTCCGCCCGGCTGACGGATTCCACCGTCTGAGGGTCGAGGTCGAAGAGTTCGCGCAGCGCTTCGGCGTACCCGGCGCCACCGGGTTCGCTCGCGAGCTGCTTGACGCGCACGGTCGGCGCGTGGAGGAGCTTGTCGACGACGCGGCGCACGGTCTGGGTGACCTCGGCCCGCTGGCGCTCGTCGAGGTCGGGTACCCGCCCGTCGAGCCGTGCCACCTCCATGGCGACGACCTCGGCGGCCATCGCCCGCAGGGCGACGACGGTGGGGGTGATGTGCGCGGCGCGCTGGGCGGCGCCGAAGGCGGCCACCTCGTCCGCGACGATCGTGCGCACGGCGTCGACGTCGGCCGCCATCGGGGCGTCGGCCGAGGCCTCGGCGAGGCTCTCGATGTCGACGAGGCGCACCCCGGGGATGCGGTGCACGGCGGCGTCGATGTCGCGGGGCATGGCCAGGTCGAGCAGCGCCAGCCGTACGGCCGTGCCGTCGACGCTGCTGCGGACCGTCCGGCGGGGCTGCCGCTGGGCGGCGGCCTCGCCCTGGTCGGCCCAGGTGCCGTGCAGTTCGAGGGAGGTGGCGTCGACCCCGGTCAGCGCGGAGCGTCCGTCCCCGGCGGGGGCGTCCGGGCCGAGCGGGCAGCCCTCGGGCTCGGTGGCGGCCGGCGCGGGCGCGATGGTCCGCGCGGCGCCGGCGTCGGC
>NZ_JBFRER010000025.1:0-82033 GCF_052114405.1 Streptomyces sp. M-16
CGTCCACGTCGTCCTGGGTCCAGCGGGCGATCGGCGAGACCTTCACCTTCCGCCGCTTCTCGTCCCAGCCCACCACCGGCGTGTTCGCCCGGGTCGGGGACTCGTCACGGCGCAGCCCCGTCGCCCACGCCTCGTACGCGGTCAGGCCCCCTTCCAGCGGCTCGACCTTGCGCAGCGCACAGCACAGGTCCGGATCGCGGTCGTACAGCCTCGGCCCGTACTCGGCGTCCTGTTCGGCGACGCTCCGGCGCGGGGTGAGGGTGATGACATTGACGTCCATCACCGCCTCCACCGCGTCCCTCGTGCCGATGGTCTCCTCGAAGTGGTAACCCGTGTCCAGGAACACCACGTCCACGCCGGGGAAGACGCGGGAGGCGAGGTGGGCGACCACCGCGTCCTCCATCGAGGAGGTCACGCAGAACTTCCTCCCGAAGGTCTCGGCGGCCCACCGCAGGATTTCCGGCGCGGGGGCGTCATCGAGTTCCCGGCCGGCCCGCTCTGCCAGTTTTTCGAGATCGGTCATCCGGCGGCTCCTTCACGGGGAACGCGGCGCACGGTCGGGAATTTTCCTTGCCGAGATTAGCAATACGGATACGTAAAGCACTGACGGTTCGCTGATCGCGGGCATTTTCGGCCCGAAGTAGCCAACCTGGGCCTCTCACCTGGGATTTCAGGTATTTCAGAGGATTTGCGGTGCCCCGTCAGGGAGCGGTAAGCGTGCCATCAGCGGACCGCCAGCGCCCTTGTGCCATAGTGAGCCGAAAATTGCATCGAATCCCGTGCTGGCCGACGGGCCAGAAATTGCGGACCCAGCGAACGAAGCAACCCACTGGCCGGTTTACGCATTCTGGCCGACATCCCCGGAGAGGGCACGCGGAGAAATGAGACTGCAAGGACTGCGCCGAGGAAGGCTGATACGCCGCCTCGCACTGTGTCTGTCGGCGGTGGGACTCACCGCCTCCATGCTCACCGGAGCGGAACCCGCCGCCGCAGGCACACCGGAGACCTGGACGTCCACCTTCCAGGGCAGTGACGGCGTCACCTATTCGGCGACCAATCACCTGGTACCGGCTTCCAAGGGCCCCGGACGGCAGTGGATGCTCGTCTGGGCCGGACCGGCCAAGCAGCCCGCGCCCGACTTCCTGAGCGTCATCGACGCCACCCCGGGCTCCCCCACGTACGGCAAGGTCGCCAACACCGTCACCGTCGGCCCGAACAACGGCAACGAGCCGCACCACATGCAGTACGTGTGGCACAAGGGCGACCGGATCTACGCCGGCGGCATCATGAGCGACACCACCTTCGTCTTCGACGCGAAGGCCCTGCCCGCGCTCACCATCGCCGGGGTCAACTCCACCGTCGACACCCCCTGCGGGACCCTGCCCGACGCCTACCAGGTCCTGAGCGACGGAACCGCGTACGGCACGTACATGGGCGGCCCGAACGTGACCGGTCCCTGCACCTACACGAACGGCCAGGTGCGGGTCGGCAACGGCGCCGCCGGCTCCCCCGGGGAGATCGTGCGGATCGGCCGGGACGGCAAGACCCTCGCCGAGATCCCGGCGGCCACCGCGGCCGGCGAGGACCCGGCCCAGTGCGGCAACGTCCCGGCGCTGCCCGCCGCGACCTGCGCGAACCCGCACGGGGTCGCCGTCCGCGAGGACCTGAACGTGATGGTGGCGAGCGACTTCGCCGAGGCCCGCAACTTCATGACGCCCGACTCGGAGCTGAAGGAGAACCTGGCCCGCCAGACGGTCCGCGTCTTCGACATCACCAATCGCGACAACCCGACGCTGCGCTCGGTGACCAAGGTCGCCGACGGACCGCGCGGGGCCCAGGAGCCGCGTGCCTTCTTCCGCGAGTCCCGGGTGGTCATGGAGACCGCGCTGACCAACCGGCCCGGCCACAAGGGCGCGTTCGTCTCCTCCATGGCCGGCGGGGCCGTCTTCTACACCCCGGACGTCACCGCGCCCGCACCGCAGTGGAAGGAGGTCTTCGACGACACGACCGCCTACCGCAGCTTCCAGCGCGACACGGGCGTCACCGGCAGCGGGGACAACGGCAGCTGGCTGGCCGTCAGCCCCGACGACCGGTTCCTCTTCCACACGGTGATGGGCCAGTCGGTGCCCTTCGGCAAGCCCCTCGACCAGACCACTGGCATGATCTACGTCCTCGACGTCCAGAAGCTCCTCGCCGCCGGTGACGGGGCCAAGTGCTCCGTCGACGAGCTCGCCGAGGCGAGCCGGGGCGGGCACGAGCGGGACTGCCCGGAGCTGGTCAGCACCGTGCCGATCCGCGACGTGAGCTCGGGCGGCCCGCACTGGGGCGCCATGGACAACTTCAGGCGGGGCGCGGACGGCGTCTACCGCGAGACGCAGGACGTCAGCCGGATCGCGGTCGCCAACTACTTCGTCGCCGGGTCCTTCGGCGGCGGCGGCGACCACCGGGTCTGCATGTTCGACCTCGACCGGCGCGGCCGGGTCTCCCTGGACCGGTCCTTCCGCGACGAGAACACCGGCAAGCCCTGCGTGGGCTTCAACCGGACGTCCTGGCCGCACGGCGACACCGGGGACGCCCAGCCGCACGGCGTCCTGTTCGTGGTGAGCGACAGCGTCGTACGACGGTGAGCGCTGTCCTCGCGGCGGCGGTCGTCCTGACCGCCGCCCTGGCGCTCGGCCTGGTGCTGCTCCTGCGCACCCGGCTGCTCGCCCGCCGCACCACCGCCTCGGCGTACTTCGCGGCGGCGGTGGCGTGCGCGGTGGCGGCCGGGGTGTGGGGCGGTCCGTTCATGTCTCCGGCCCCTGCGAAGCCGGTGGCGGGGGGTCCGCTGTTGGGCTCGCTCGTGCTGGGCGCCCGGCAGGTCCCGGTGATGGTGGTGCCGAACCGGCCCGGGTACAACCTGGTGGCGGTAGGCGCCCCCGACGCCTCCGCCGGGACCGGACGGGACCGCCTCGCCAAGGGCGAGCGCAGGCCCGGGTCGGCCCTGACGTGGGTGCCGGTCGAGCTGCCGGCCGGGCCCGGGCAGGTGTGGGTCTCCGCCGGCGGGGCGTCGGCCCCGCTGGCCGTGGACACGGGCCGCGCGGGCGGCAAGGGCCCCGGCGCCGACGTGCGGGGCGCCGACGGGCCGGAGTGCGCGAGCGCCGCCGCCGGGGCCGTGGTCGGGGGCGACGCCACACCCCTGGCCGGCTGCCCCGCCGACCGGCTCGCAGAGGCCGACGCGGCCGCCCTGCGGGAGACCGTGGGCTTCCTCGCCGGGCGCGGGGCCCGCTCCCTCGCCCTCGCCGAGGACGCCTCGCCGCGCGGCCGGGCCGCGGCCGCCGAGGTGCGTGCCGCGGCCGCCCGCGCGGGCATCTCCGTAGGCGGGCCGGACGGGAGCCGGCAGCCGCTGGTCGTCACCGCGGGCTGGGCGGGCGCGGACACCGCCGTACGCGACGTCGAGGCGGGCCGCACCACCGCCGAGGGCACCTACCTGGCGCCCTGGCTGTTCACCGCCCCGCTGCTGTCGCCGAGCGCGGGCCAGCTCATCCCGCTGCGGTACGCGCCGAACAGCCCGGCCGCGGTGGAGTACCTGACGGCGCTCGGCGCCCGCCTGCCGGGCGAACTCCCCACCGCGGCCGGGTACGAGGCCTGGCGCCTGGCGCGCGGGATGGCGGGCCCGGCGCCCGCCCGGCTGTACGCCACCGCCGTGCTCTACGTACCCGGCAGCGGCGGCTCCGGCGGTCACCACCACGAGGGGGCCACGAGCTGGCTGCCCAGCGGAATGATCGTCCCGGTGGCGCCCCTCGGCACGGCCTGACCCCCGCACGGCCCGACCCCCTCCCCCCTCCCCGTAGGAGCACGGACTCATGACGGAAACAGCCGCGCCGCCGGTCCGCACCGCACGGACCACACGGCCCGCCGCCCAACGTCCCGAAGGCCAGTGGGCGCTGGGCGAGCGGGAACCGCTCAACGCCAACGAGGAGTTCAAGCAGGTCGAGGACCCGCTGCTGGTGCGCGAACGCATCGAGCGGGTCTACTCCCGCGAGGGCTTCGCCGGCATCGACCCCGACGACCTGCGCGGCCGGATGCGCTGGTGGGGGCTGTACACGCAGCGCAAGCCCGGCATCGACGGAGGGAAGACCGGCTCCCTGGCCCCGGAGGAGCTGGAGGACGAGCACTTCATGATGCGGGTGCGCAGCGACGGCGGCACCCTCGACGCCGCCCAGCTGCGCGCCATCGCCGACGTCTCGATGCGGTTCGCCCGCAACACCGCCGACATCACCGACCGGCAGAACATCCAGCTGCACTGGGTGCGCATCGAGGACGTGCCCGCGATCTGGCGGCGGCTGGAGGAGGTCGGCCTGTCCACGACGGAGGCCTGCGGGGACTGCCCGCGCGTCATCGTCGGCAGCCCGGTGGCGGGGGTGGGAGCGGACGAGGTCCTCGACGCGACCCCGGCGGTACGGGAGATCGCCGCCCGCTACATCGGGGACCCGTCGCTGTCGAACCTGCCGCGCAAGTACAAGTCGGCGGTGTCCTGGCTGCCGGACATCCCGTACGAGATCAACGACCTGGCCTTCCTGGGCGCGGTCCACCCGGAGCACGGGCCGGGCTTCGGCATGTGGGTGGGCGGCGGCCTGTCGACGGTGCCGATCCTGGCGCGGCACGTCGGGGTGTGGGTGCCGCTGGCGGACGTCCCCGACGTGTGGGTGGCGGTGGCGCGGCTGTTCCGCGACTACGGCTACCGGCGGCTGCGGGGCCGGGCCCGGCTGAAGTTCCTGATCGCGGACTGGGGCGTGGAGAAGTTCCGCCGGGTCCTGGAGGAGGAGTACCTCGGCCGTCCCCTGCTCGACGGGCCGGCCCCCTCGCTCCCCCCTGTCCCGATCGACCACATCGGCGTACACCCGCAGAACGACGGCCTGTCGTACGTGGGCGCGGCGCCGGTCGCCGGACGCCTCTCGGGTACGGGGCTGGCGGCGCTGGCCGACCTGGCGGAGGCCCACGGCAGCGGCCGGGTCCGGCTGACCCCGTACCAGAAGCTGCTCGTCCTGGACGTGGCCGACCCTGAGCCCCTGGTCGCGGAGCTGGCGGAGATCGGCCTCCAGGCCCGGCCCTCGCCCTGGCGGCGGAACACGATGGCCTGCACGGGGATCGAGTACTGCAAACTGGCGATCGTCGAGACCAAGGAGCGGGCGGCGACCCTGGTCGCGGAGCTGGAGAAGCGCCTGGCGGGAGAGGACGTGGGCCTGTCCGTCAACCTCAACGGCTGCCCCAACTCCTGCGCCCGCACGCAGGTCGCGGACATCGGCCTGAAGGGGCAGCTGGTCGCGGACGAGGACGGCCGGCAGGTCGAGGGCTTCCAGGTCCACCTGGGCGGCAGCCTGACGCTGGCCGCGGACCAGGAGGGCGGCTTCGGCAAGAAGCTGCGCGGCCTGAAGACGACGGCGGCGGACCTCCCGGACTACGTGGAACGCCTCACCCGCGGCTACCTGGCGGGGCGCACGGACGAGTCGGAACCCTTCGCGGCCTGGGTAGCCCGCTGCGACGAGTCCGCCCTGCAGTAACCCGCCCGACCCCGCGCACGAGGCGGCCCGGTGGCAGACGCCACCGGGCCGCTGCGCGTGCCCGGATCCGCGCGGGTCCGGCAGCACATCCGGCGCCTGCCGGCCGGCACACCCGCCCGCACCCCGCCCCCGACCGCCGACCGCCGACCGCACACGAGCACTCCAGCAGGGCCGGTCGTCCCGCCGCGCCTCGCCGAGCGAACCGCGGGGTGCGTCACGCGCCGCTCGGTACGCCTGCGTTCGTGAGGATGTCGCGTGCCGGCAGCGCCGTGCTCTGGGCGGCGGTCAGACCGGAGGCCGCCAGGTGGGCGTCCACGATCCGAAGGCCGGCCGCATATCCGGCGAAGTCAGGCAGTCCGACGGGCTGGTGCCCCATGTGCCGTGCGGTGGCGTCGCCGTACACGTACGCGGGCAGGTTCTGCATCCCGGCCACATCGATCCCGGCCGCGACCTTCTCGTAGACGTCGTCCAGTTCCGGGCCGGACAGCGTCGTCGCCCAGGGCCCCATGGCCGGCGCACCCGCCAGTTCCCGCACGAACGCCTCCGCCAGGCCCTCGGCCACGACCTGCTCGCCGACCGTGACCGTCATCGGATTCCAGACCACATTGGCATAGCGCACGTTGTGGTGGAGCTCGTGCGCCGCGACGTAGCCGATCTTCGCCAGGCTGGTCTCGGTGGGCCACATCGTCAGCTGGATCGCCCCCGGGATTCCCCCCATACCGAGGTAGCCGGCGTTGCGAACCGTCAGCAGGTCGTCATCGGGGTCTCCGAGCACCAGGACGACATGCACGGTCTCGGCGGTCTTGACGCCGGGCACCGCACCGCTCAGTCGCTCCCACGCCGCGGCGAGACAGTCCTCGATCCGGCCCCACACGTCCGCGTCCCGCATCTGACCCAGGGCCGTCAGGTAGCGCGGGTCCTCACGGTCGATCCGGAAGCCGCTGCCCATCCGGTGCATCTGGACCACGTCGATGCCCACCGCGGACATCACGCCGTGCAGAGGGCTGAGCATGTCCCGTAGGGCCTCGGGCCGCTCCGTCAGCGGGCGCTGCAGGAGATCGAGCATGGCGGACGCCGTGTCATGAACAATGATCTTCATGACCTGGGACCGTAGGGCCTCACGTTACGGGACGTTCAACCGTCAGGTTCTCCGCCCCGGTTCCTCCCGCACCACCCCCTGACTCATCCGGTCGATCACGACCCGACGGACAGGGGACGGCTCCGCTCCGCGCAGCGGAAAGCGCCGGGCCGGGCCCTTGACGGGGCCCGGCCCGGGTGGGGGGTGAACAGGGGGTCAGGAGGAAGGGGCGGCGGCCAGCTCCGCGGCAAGGGCTTCGCGGATGACGGCCGCACTGCGGTCCACGTCGTCCTCGGTGGTGCGCCAGTTGACGACCGAGATGCGCATCGCGGCCCGGCCCTCCCACACCGTGCCGCCGAACCAGCAGACGCCGCTCTCCTGGATCCGCGCGATCACGTTCCGGGTGACCCGGTCGTCGTCGCCGAAGCGGACCAGCAGCTGGTTCAGGACGACGTCGTTGAGGAGTTCCACCCCCTCGACACCGGCCAGGTGCCCCTCGAAGCGCCGTACGTGCGCGCAGCAGCGTTCGACGAGGTCCGCGACCCCGGAGCGGCCCAGGGAGCGCAGCGCGGCCCAGACCGGCAGGCTGCGGGCGCGCCGGGAGAAGTCGGGGACCCACTCGATGGCGTCGCGTTCGCCGTCGGTGCCGGGCGGGAGGTACCCGGCCCGTTCGTTGAGCATGGCGGCCCGGTGCGCCTCGGGGTGGGCGATGACCACGATCCCGCAGTCGTAGGGGACGTTGAGCCACTTGTGGGCGTCCAGCGCCCAGGAGTCGGCCCGCTCCACGCCCTCGACGAGGGGGCGGAGCCGCGGGCTGGCGGCGGCCCAGAGGCCGAAGGCACCGTCGACGTGCACCCAGGCCCCGTAGCGGTGCGCGATGTCGCAGACCTCGCCGACCGGGTCGATGGCACCGGAGTTGACGTCGCCGATCTGCGCGCAGACGATGACCGGCCCGTCCAGGGCGGCCAGGGTGCGCTCCAGTTCGGCGGGGATCATGCGGCCCTTGTCGTCGACCGGCACGTTGCGGATTCGGGCGGTGCCGAAGCCGAGGTAGCGGGCGGCCAGGTCGATGGTCATGTGGTGCTGGGCGCCGGCGACGATGGCCACGTCGGGCGCGCCGCCCAGGCCCTCGCGCTCCACGTCCCAGCCGGCCTCGGCGAGGAGTTTGTGGCGGGCGGCGGCCAGCGAGGTCAGGTGGGCCATGGTGCAGCCGGTGGGGAAGCCGACGGAGGCGTGCGCGGGCAGACCCAGGAGTTCCAGGACCCACTGCGCGGCCACGTCCTCGGCCACGGCGATGGCCGGTGAGAGGTTGTAGAGACTGGCGGTCTGGTCGTAGGCGGCGACGAGCCAGTCGGTGGCGATGGCCACGGGCAGGGTGCCGCCGGTGACGTAGCCGAAGTAGCGGGGGCCGTTGGCGGTGGGGATGCCGCCCTCGGCGACGGCCCGGCCGATGAGTTCGATGGTGTCGGTCGCCGCACCCGGCCCGGCGGGCAGCGGGCCACCGAACATTTTCAGCAATTGTTCGGAACCGGCAGTGGCACCGACCGGCCGATCGGCGAGACCCGCCAGATATTCGGTGGCCTGCTGATAGGCCAATGCGAGAGGCGCACTGTCTGCTGTGGTCATAGTACTAACCTAGGGCGCGGGCACTGACGTACGACTGACGAATATGGCCGGAACAACCGGTTACCCGGACTCCGTGGACTTCACGGGCCGTTGGACTGTATTACTTTCTCCTGTGGCCCGGTCCGACCGGCGGGCCGCCCGTGCCGAGCCATGAGACATGAGGAGTCCCGATGTCCGACGAGCAGACACGCAAGGTTATCGACCAGTTCAACCAGGCATTCCAGCAGCACGACCCGAGCCTGCTGAAAGACCTCCTCGCCGAGAACTGCCGGCTGGAGAACTCCGGCCCGGCTCCCGACGGCTCCAAGCACGTCGGGTACGACGAATGCCTGCAGTTCTGGAGCGCCATCGCGGGCAACGAGGGAATGACCTTCGAGGTGGAGGAGGTCTGGACGGCCGGCGAGCGCGCGGTGTGCCGCTGGACGCTGCGCTGGGGCGGCGGTCCGCAGGACTTCGTGCGGGGTGTGAACGTGACCCGCCTCGAAGGCGGACTCATCGTCGAGAGCTTCGGTTACGTCAAGGGCTGATCCCCGAAAAGGAGGGGGGACGGGCCGCATGCGGCCCCGAGCTGGGAGACGATCATCACGCAGTCCTCCAGGGCCTTGGTGGCGTGGCCCTTGCCGTGCGTGTCCTCGACCAGCTGGGTGTTGCCGGGTACGAAGGTGCGCCAGGTGCCGTCGCTGACACCGCACTCCATCCTGCCGCTGACCAGGGTCATGATCTGGCGGCGCGGCGCCGGGTGGAAGTCGCCGAACCACCCGGCCGGGATGTAGAGGTAGACGGCCTGCTTGGCCGGCACGCCCTCGGAGACGAACAGCGAGGGCGCGGGCGGGGCGAAATTCACCGCCGTCACCTCAAGCGTCTCGTCGATGAAATGCGATTCCCCGTTCTCGTCGGCGTACAGACGCGATACGGCAATCTTGGCGGTCTCGGCGCTCACGGGAACTCCCCTGGTACCAGATTCGTAGTGGCTCGATCGCCTTCGACTATCCCAGTCACCGCTGATGGCCCCCTGACCGGTGCCGGGATTTCCTTCTCAGATATCCATCAGCACGGTGTCAGCCGTCCCGTGCCAAGCTGATGTCACAGAAAGGCCGAGGAGAGGTTCCCAAAGCGGCCCAATGGGGTCCGGAATATCGCCGGACGGGCTCTGCCCACGCAGGTTCGAATCCTGCCCTCTCCGCAAGGTGCTCATCCCAGGCACGCGCATCCCGATCCGGTTACCAGGGGTGCGCGTGTCTTTGGCATGAGGGGCCCCGCACCCACCCGCAGCGGTGCGCGGGGCCCCGCGAGCGCCTCCCTTCGTCCCCGGACCCGCGACGCGCGGAGCGGGCGCGGCCGGCCGGCATCCCGCCCGCCGGCAGCCCACCCGCCCCGGGCCCTTCCGCCCACGGGTCCCGTCGACGGATCCGCACCCACTTCCCCATCTCCGGCGCGACCCGAACAGGCGTCGTTTTCCGAGCGACCCCGAGAGACATGGAGACGCAGTTGCCCAGCACCGACAACCACACCGTGCCCACGATCCGCAGGACCGACGCCGCCGCGCTCGTGGAGGAGGTCTCCTCCTGGCTGACCGTGGACGCCGACGAGATCGACGCCAAGTTCCTGGGCGAGCGATCGCGCGTCGTCGAGGCGGTCAGCGAGATGAACTCCGCCGCCGTCACCGGCCCCGACCGGGCCGACGCCCACTACCACCAGCAGCTCCTGCTGTCGCGCATCTACCAGACGGTGATGCAGATACCGGACCAGCCGACGGCCGAGGGCTCGGTGCTGCTGCACGAGGTCACCCGGATGCTGGAGAACGCCACCCTGGCCGCCGAGGACGCCCACCTGGAGCCCGGCCTCCTGGAGTCGGCGCCCACCGAGCCCAAGCAGTTCCTGTCCTGGCTCAAGGGACTGATCCGCACCCACCGGGCCTTCAAGCACCCCTACTACACCGACTTCATCAACCGCGAGGCGCAGCGCGAGGACCTGCGCACCTACGTCATCCAGGAGTCGCTGATCGACGGCCGCTTCGACGACTTCCTCGCGATGATGCAGATCGGCACGGCCGGCGCCAGCAAGCTGGAGATCGCCGGGAACTACTGGGACGAGATGGGCAACGGCGATCCCGAGGCCGTGCACACCCACCTCTTCAACAAGATCTACGAGGTGTTCGACGTCCGCAATGAGGACCTCGAAGCCGCCATGACCACCACCGACCTGCACTCCGGCAACCTCGCGGTGCTGCTGTGCCGGTACCGCCACCTCTACCCGGAGGCGGTCGGCTTCCTCGGCATGACCGAGTGGCTGGCCCCCGACCGGTTCCGCAACGTCGTCCGGGCCTGGGAGCGCCTGGGCCTGCCCGAGGTCGGCATCACCTACCACCGGCTGCACATCACCATCGACTCGCAGCACGCGGCGGGCTGGTTCCACAACGTGGTCATCCCGAGCGCCGACACCGCGTACATGCGCCGCGGCATCGCCCGGGGCGCCCTGTGGCGGGCCAACTCCTCCGCCCGGCACCTCGACGAGCGGCTGGACCTGGCACGGCCCGCCACGGAACGGGCCGCCGCCGAGCGCACGCCCGTCGCCGCGGGCTGAGCCGTGCCGACGGGTGCGCACGGACTGCGCGAGCACGGCTTCGCGCCGGTCGTCCTGCCGCCGGTCCCGGCGGCGGTCTCGGCCGGCTTCCGCGACCACCCGTACCGCACGCTGCGGCTGCGGATGTCCTGGACGGCGGACGACGACTGGCTCTTCCAGTACGTCCCGCCGTCCGGGGCGCCCGCGCCGGGCGGTCCGGTACGCGACCTCGCGGACCGGCGCCTGGCGGCGGGGCTCGGCTCCCTCCTGCGGCGCACGCTCAGCGGGCCGTGGCTCGACGTCCACGCCGACTGGCTGATCGGGCTGCACCGGATCCGGACCGTCGCCCCGGCGGGGACGACGGTCCGGGTGGAGCCACCGGAACCGCCTCCGGCGGACGCCACGTTCACCCTCCTCGCGCTCCTGGGCCGCGAGGGGGCGGGCAGCCTGCGCTCCCGCCTCTACGGTCCGGGCGGGGCCTCGGCTCCCCTGCTGGAGGCGGCCCCGCGGCCCGGCCAGGGGCTCCTGCTCGACCGGCGCRCCGTCACCGACGACCTCCACGAACTGGTGGCCGGGTCCGGCGGCCCGGTGACCCAGGACCTCCTGACGGCCCACCTCTCCCCGGCCGCCGGCCCGGCGTCCTCGGCCCTGCGCATCCGCCCGATGCTGGTGCGCGGCCCGTCCGGCACCCTCGTCCGCACCCGCCCGGCCCTGCGCTGACCGGCCCCCGGCCCCCTCCCGCCGCCCGCCGGGAGGGGGTCACCCCTTCTCACCCAGCGCGTTCCGCAACCAGTCCAACGGGCCCTGCCCCAGCAGTTCGTCGGCGAGCCGCCGCCCGGTCTCCGTCGTCAGCCGCCCCCGGCTGTTGTCGACCCACCGCTGCGCGGCCGCGTACCCCTGCGCGCGGTACTCGATGCCCTGGAGCATGCACTCCAGCTTGTCGGCGTCCCGCGCACACACCGCCTCCGGCGAATCCCCGGCCTCGTACTCGGCGACCAGCTCCCGGATCACCGAGGCCAGCACGTCGGGCATGCCAGCGGTCTGGTCGGCCGTCACGGCCTTCGGGTCGCCCGCCGGCGCGTACTTCTTCCCGAGGTGGTTCACGTCCCCGGTCCGGGTCTCCTGCGTGTCGTGCCACACGGCGAGGAACGCGGCCCGCGCGGGGTCGGCGCCCTCCAGCTTCGCGATCACCGAGGCGATCAGCGAGGCCCGCCACGAGTGCTCGGCAACGCTCTCGGGCTGCTTGACCCCGGCCATCCACCAGCCCGTACGGGCCGTGTTCTTCAGCGTCCCCGCCTCATAGAGGAACCGTGCCACCGCGGACAGGTCGTCAGCCACGTCTGTACTCCTTCTCACGCCTCGACCGCGTCGAGCGCCAGGCCCCACGGATACGGACGCTTCTCCCCGGGCATGTTCGGCTCGAAGCCGTCCGGTCCGTACAACACCCGGACTCCGGCCGTGCGGAGGGTCTCCAGCGACAGCGGCAGCTGGGGGTGCCTGGCGTACGCCGAGTTCACGCAGGGCATCATCGTCATCGGGATGCCCTTGCCGAGGCCCTCGGCGACGAACCCGACGAGCCACGTATCGGTGATGCCGAGGGCCCACCGATTGATGGTGTTCGTCGTCGCCGGAGCCACGAGCACCGCGTCCGCAGGCGGCCACACGTCCGGTCGGCCGGGCCGCCTGTAGCGCGAGCGCACCAGATGCCCCGTCAGGGCGGCCAGCCCGGGCAGGCTGTCCTCAAGCCAGTCGGCGGCCGCGGGGGTGAGGCCGAGGCAGACGTCCCAACCGCGGCGCTGTGCCTCCTCGATCACACCGGCGACCTCGAAAACCGGCGGGGCCGCCGAACACAGCAAGTACAGGGTCCTCGTCGTCATGGCGCCCGAGCCTATGCAATACCTCCCTGTCCGAGTGGAGTCGGGAGCAAAGCAGGACGCGGCTCACCGCTCACGGATATGTTCCTCGGCGACGAGTCCTTGGACGGAGACCGGCATGCCTCTACCCGACGACGACCACACCGGCCACCGAATCCGGGAACAGCGGCGCCTCGCCCGCCTGACGCAGCGCGAGTTGGCCGACCGGATCCCGTACAGCCTCAGCCTCCTGAACCAGGTCGAGTGCGGGGCACGACCGGCGACTCCCGGCTTCGTGGCGGCCGTGGCGCTCGCGCTGCGAGTGGACGCGTCCAAACTGACAGGGCTCACCGCCGTGCACACGCTTCCCTCCGACCGGCTGGTCGGGCTGGTCACCCCGATCCGGGAGGCCCTGGACCGCTTCGACCTCGGACCGAACCCCGACATCACCCGCACACGGCCCGCGCCGGATCTGATCGCCGAGGCGGACGCCCTGTGCCGGCAGGTGAGGGCCACGCACCTGCGTGCCGCGGCGCGGGCTCTGCCGACTCTGATCGTGGAGCTGACCCACACGGTCTGGACGGAGCCGTCCGCGGTGTCGTGGCGGGCCCTCGCTTCGACGTACCGGACCGCCCACGACGTCGCACTGAAGCTCGACCACCCGGACCTCGCCCGCATCGCGCTGGACCGGATGGGATGGGCCGCGGGCCGAGCGTCGGATCCGTGCGTCGAGGCAGTACAGCGGTACAAGCGTGCGATCTTGTGGCGTTGCGCGACCAGCGTGCCACTGATCACGTCGGGGCAGGTACTGCTCGCCGGGGAAACAAGCCGCGAGGCCCTGGCCGTGACGGGGCAGCTCCATCTCGGCCTGGCCACCGTGGCCGCGAAGGACGAGGATGCGACCGCGGTGGAAACGCATCTCGCTGCCGCTCGGGAGATGGCGGACCAGGTCGGCGGCGAAGCGGGCGACGTGCACTGGCTTTCCTTCGGGCGGGTCAACGTCAAGCTCCACGAGATCGGCACGTCGATCACGATGCGCGACTTCGACGAGGCCCTCGGCCGGGCCCGCGCGTTGAAGCTGCCGCAGTCGACGCTGACCTCCCGGCGCGCCCGCTACCTCGTGGACCGCGCGTTGGTCGAGATGGAGGCGGGCTCGGCCAGGACCTCGCTCGGGTTCTTGGCGGAGGCCAGGAAGGTCGCACCCGAGCAGACGCGGCATCTGCCGGCCACTCGGGCCACGGTCCGGGGGCTGGTGCACGTGTCGCGGCGGGCACCGGACGGCTTGGGCGGGATGGCGCGCTGGCTCGGCCTGTAGCGCTCACGGCACTCACAGATCTGTGAGCATTCATGCCCCGGCGTGCTCCCACACTCGTCATCAGCACCCGCTGACGACTTCAGGGAGCACCACCATGGACCCCGGCGAGACGCAGACCATCGAGGACCTCATCGGGCGGGCGATCGTGCCCTACTCGGAGCGGCCCGACGCCGAGGCCGTCGCGCGCCTCATCGACGACCTGATCACCCACGGGCAGGCGCTCCACGCCCGAGTGTCCGCGATGCCCGGCGTCCGGGGGACGGAGCGTGCCGGGGCGGCCCTGGCCGAGTGGTCGTACTTCGTCGACGCCGGCCCGACGGGGCGGGGCGACCACGCGAACTGGAACCACGCGCGTGCCCTGGCGCGCATTCTGCGGAACCTCGTCGTGACGTACGCGGGTCAGCGGTCGGGCCACACCCGGTGAGGGAGTGGCAGCGGCAGGTGCTCTACGTCGTCAGCGTGCTGCTCGTACTCGGCTCCCTGCTCGTCGGCATTGCGTTCACGTGAAACTCCCCGGCATGCGCGCCGCGCCCCCGCACTGGCCGAGTGCGGGGGCGCGGCGCATGGAGTCGTTGATCCGCTGCCCCGTCCTCCAGATCGACCCACGCCAGCGGTCCCGACTCATCGAGATCATCCAGAACATCCGAGAACGTATCCGCGAGGCCCGCGCCAACGGCTGGATCGGTGAGGTCGAGGGGCTCCAGGTCGGCTTCGACGCTGCGATGGCCAGGCTCAACAGCCTCAAGCGGTCTCCAACCGATGGTCGGCCGCAGCCGGCCGACCTTGCCATGCCGGTCTTCACCGACGACGCACCCCCGCCCCAGCAGGGACCGGGAGGGCCCGAATACCGGCCCTGATCCTGTCAAGGAGCGAGTTCGGCTTGGCGGAGGCTGAGGAACACCGCCGGGGTCGTCCATCCGCGCAACGTGGCGTGAATCGCAGATCGGAATGCGGCCTCGGCCGTGGCGGCGTCGAGGGCCCCAGCCAGTTCGAGAGTCACGAGCCCGTGCAGGGTGGCCCAGACTGACAGGCCGATCGATGTTGCTTCGCCGACGAGGACGGACGCCGTCAAGGCGCGATCGATCGCCGCGAGGAGTGGACGGATCGGGTCACTGGTACCGACCTGCCCCGACGGGTCGAAGGACTGCACACCACCGAACAGCACCGTGTACAGGTGGCTGTGTCCGAGCCCCCAACGACGGTAGGCGCCGGCCAGCGAGTAGAGGTCGGCGAGAGGGTCCGCGGAGGTCTGCACCGCCGACACGTCCTGGAACAGGCCGGCGACGGCTCTGTCGCGCACCGCACCGATCAGCCCGTCCTTACCACCGAACAAGGAATACACCGCCGTGGTCGACGCCTCGGCAGCAGCGGCCACGGCGCGGACCGTGAGCAACTCCCGCGGACGGGTGGCGAGCATCTCGGTCGCGCACGCCACAAGCCGCTCTTTGACGGCCTCGTCGTTTGTTCTCGGCCTACCCATGACCAGCAGCCTACCCTCTTTGATAACGTCGTTTTGAAACAGCGTTCTGAAACTGGAGGTCCACCGTGCCCACGTCAGCCATACGTCTCGTCCGCTTCACCGGACACTTACTGCTGGCCCTGGCCGCCGTCGCGACGCTGGCCGTCGTCTTTCTCGCACTGATCGCCCTCACAGATGGAGCAGGCTCGGGGCTCGCCGCATGGCTGACGACCCTTGGATTCGGGGCTGCCCTCGCCACGTGGCGGGGTCGGCGCCGTACTTGGCCGGCGCGGCTCGTGCCGTTCCTGCCGGTGGTTGTCGCGGCAGCATTGACGGCGTCGGTCTGCATCCCGACCGTGCCGACGGCCCGGCGGTACCCGCCCGCCCTGTCGTTCGTGACCACGCAGCACTGGAGCCTGTCCACCGGCAGCCGGGTCGCGGTGTACCACTACCCGCCCGCGAACCCCGGCACCCGGCATCCCATTCCGCTCGTGTACCTCAACGGCGGACCGGTCCGTGGCATCTCGGTGCTCGACCATCGGTTCCTGCAACTCCTGGCACGCCAGGGCTACGACGTCTACGCCTACGAACAGGCCGGTGGCGGACGAAGCGACCTGCTCCCCATGGGCCAGTACACGATCTCCAGGTCGGTCCGCGACCTCGCCGCCTTCATCGACCGCCTGAACAAGGGCAAGGTCGACATCCTCGGATTCTCCTCAGGCGGGGCCGTGCTCACCCGAGCCCTGACCGACCCGAGCGTCGCCGCACGCTTGCACCGGGCGATCATCGCCGAGCCCGGCCCCATGGACGGCCCCACCGCACACATCACCGGGCACAAGGGCCGAGAATCCGCACGCGGCCTCGCGCCGGCCCCGACCGGACCGCGATCGACACACGTCCCCCGGTACGCCGTGGCATTCGGCCTCATGCGACTCGGACTCCTCAGCCCCGACACCGGACTGATCGGACAGGCCGAAGGCGACAACGCCTTCACCGCCGCGGACCTCGGCAGCGACACCGCATCCGCCTACTGCGCGCGCGACGCGCACCGCATCCCCGCTGAGGACACCGCACAAAACTTCTCCTTCAGCCCCGCCGCCAGCCTCCGCATCCAGCAGACGGTCAAGGACTCACCCTCCATCGCCTCACGACTGAGGCAGTCCCGGACCCCCGCGATGCTGATGATCGCCGAGTGCTCCTCCCAGATCCGTCAATGGGCGACCGCCATCCTTGCCAATGACCCCGCCATCCAGCGCACGCAGTACATGCCCGGAGCCGGACACCACATGTGGAACGGCCTGGACGACAACAACGACCGAGCCGCCGCCGTCATCACCGCGTTCCTTCAGGACAAGCCAGCCCTCCTGCCGAACTACCCGACCCGCGACGAGATCCCTGCCTTCCTGCGCGACGACAAATGAAGACGTTGTAGCCCGTCACCGGCAACGGCGGGCGAACCCTCGAAGCCGTCCGGGCCCTGCGCCAGGTACAGCCAAGGACGAAGGACGACCTCTTAGTCCGGAAAAGGGGAACGGGCTCAGGCCCGACCCGCCTCGCGCAGCAGTTCGTCCAGGCGGGTGAGGCCGGTGTCGCAGAGGCGGGCCGCGTCCAGGTCGTCGGGGGCGGCGGCGCAGGCCTGGAAGCGGTCCACGACCAGGAGGCCCTGGGTTTCGATCTCCTCGGGGGTCGGCATCTCGGGGTTCCTCCTCAGACCGCGTTGCAGGCGCGGAAGACGTGGACCAGCGCGGGCAGGCTGGCCCGGTGCTGGAAGGCGATGTACTCCGGCAGCACCAGGGAGGGCGCCCACTTCTGCTTGTACTCCAGCTGCGTGCGCGCCGGGTAGATGTGCGCGCCGTGCTCCCACAGGTGCTCCATGAACCAGTGGAACCCGAGGCTGTGGCCCGGGAACTGCGGGGCCGTCAGGGAGGTGAAGGGCGTGAAGCCGAAGTGCAGCCAGCGGGTGCCCTCGGCGGTGAACACGTCGATCGCCGCCTTGTTGAGGGCCTCCATCACCCCGGGCGGGGAGTCGGGCTGCCGGCGGCTCAGGTCGTGCATCCAGCCCGGCTGGGGGCCGTACACCGGGGCGTAGGAGACGTAGCCGATCAGTTCGCCGTCGCGGACGGCGGCGAAGAGGCGGCGCAGGTGCTGGTAGCGGCCGCCCGTCTGGCCGACGAGGAACTCCAGCGGTTTGACGCCCTCGCCCTTGGTGGAGAGCCAGGCGGTGTCGAGGGCCGCGATCTGGTCGGCGTACGCCTCGTACTCGACCTCCTTGATCTCCAGTCCGCTGCGCAGCGCCCGCGAGATCTTGTTGCGCAGCTGCATGAACTTCGTGCCGGCCAGGGTGAAGGTCTCCAGGTCGACGGCGTACGAGGCGCCCATCTGGTTGACCGTGAAGCCCTGGTCGACGTAGACGTCGGCGTCCGCCCCCTGGAGCTGTACGGAGACGATCTCGCGCCCCTGCTCCGCGGCGAAGGCGGTGAAGCCCGCGAGCAGCCGGGCGCGGGGGCCTGCCGGTCCGGCCGGCTCGAAGGGGGCGAAGGGGCCGCCGAACTGGACCAGGTAGCGGCCCACCGGACGGTAGACGATCACCCCGGGCACGTCCGGCAACCGGAAGTAGCTGTTCCCGTCGCTGAAGGCGAAATACGCGCTCGGATTTCCCGCGTCCGCGTACCGCCGGATGGCGTCGAGCGCGACATCCGTCTCCAGAATTGCTGCGGTCATTTCAGATCCATTCTCCCGCCGACACTTCCCCACGGCACTTCCCCACTTATGGCACGGGCGGCACCGCGCCACAAGCCCACCCTGCCCACCGGTCAGCCGACCGTCAGCGGAAAGTCAGGAGAAAACGCAGGTCAGATGAGTGTCAGGCCTCAGTCAGACACTCAGTGCAACGATGCTTTCCGAATATTGGCTTTCGGATCGAAGGGATCACAGGAATAGCTTTCCCCGATCCGCAAGAGAATTCCCAGAGAGCCCGAGGTGAGCACGGCGATGCGTTCCCTGACGACAGCGCGCGGGATCTGCGAGCAATTCCACGCAGGTCTTCTCGACGCACTCGAAGACCTGCCGCTCAGCACCCGGGAGGGCGAGGACAGCCCGGTCCTGGAGCTGTACCGCAAGCACGGCGGCCCCGGGCTGCTGGTGCCGGCCGCGTACGGCGGCGCGGCGGCCGGGCCGCTGGAGGCGGTCCGGGTGCAGCGGGCGCTCGCCGCCGCCTCGCCCTCCCTGGGCGTGGCCACGGTGATGCACCACTTCACCGTCGCGATGCTGTTCCGGCTGGCGGAGGCCACCGGCCGGCTCACCCCGGCCCAGCTGAAGCTGATGTCGGCGGTGGCCCCGGACGGGCTGCTGCTGGCCTCCGGCTGGGCGGAGGGACGTACCGACCAGAACATCCTGGCCCCGTCGGTCGTCGCCGAGCGGCTCCCCGGGGGCGGCTACCGGGTCAACGGCTCCAAGAAGCCGTGCAGCCTGTCCGGTTCGATGGACGTGCTGACGGCCAGCGTCCAGGTGACGCACGAGGACGGCCGTTCCGGACTGGCCCTGATGCTGATCCCGGCCTCCTCCCCCGGCGTCGGGACCCGGCCCTTCTGGGCCACCCCGGTGCTCGCCGCCTCGCAGAGCCACGAGGTGCGGCTGACCGACGTGGTGGTCCCCGAGGACCTGGTCATCCACAGCACCCCCGAGGACGCCGACCGGCTCGACGACCTCCAGACCGCCGGGTTCACCTGGTTCGAGCTGCTGGCCACCTCCTCCTACGTGGGCGCCGCGTCCGCGCTGGTCGCCCAGGTGCTGGCCGGGAAGCGCGGTACGCCGGCGGAGCGCGCGCAGCTGGCCGTACGGCTGGACGCGGCGGTCTGCCTGGTGGAGGGCGCGGCCCGCTCCCTGGAGGACGGCACCGAGGGCGACGAGGCGGTGGCCGCGGTGCTCACCGCGCGCTACGCGACGCAGGACCTGCTCGCCCAGACCGTCGACCAGGCGGTGGAGATGCTCGGCGGGATGGCCTACATCCGCTCCGGCGACGTGGCCTACCTCGCCTCCGCCGTCCGCGCCCTGGCCTTCCACCCGCCGTCGCGCGCGAGCGTCGCCGCGGAACTGGCCGAGTACTTCGCCGGCGGCCCGCTGCGCCTGTCCTGACCCGCGCCACCGGTACGCACCGCCGCCCTGTCGGAAGGACACCCCTGATGGACATCAAGAACCCGGTCGAGTCACCGGTCACCTTCAACCTGCACCGAGCCGAATACCTGGTCGCCTTCGCCGTGACGATCGGGTTCATCCTGTGGCACTTCACGGACATCAACTGGTTCGCGGCGATCGGCCTGTTCCTCTACATCGACCTCCTCGGCTACATCCCGGGCGCCATCGCCTACCGGCGCAGCGCCGACGGCCGGATCCCCAAGGCCTACTACGTCCTCTACAACACGATGCACAGCCTGCTCAGCGTGGCCGCCGTCGGCCTCCTGTGGATGTGGCTGATCGGCCCCGAATGGGCGCTGCTGGCCCTGCCGTTCCACGTCTTCGGCGACCGGGGCGTCTTCGGCAACTTCCTCAAGCCCTTCGGCCTGCCCTTCGAGCCCGAGACCACCCCGCTGGTCGACCAGGTGACGGCCATGCTCAAGCGGCGCGGCGCCACCGACGGCCCGGTCCCGCTGCCCTACGAGGAGCACCCGGCGACCCGTGCCGCCACCGGCGCCGCCCCGGCCGTCGGGGTGACCCGGTGAGCCGCTACCCGACCTGGCTCACCGACCGGTCCGCCACCGCCCCCGCCGAGGGGTACGAGGACCCCGAGGCGGCCCGCCTCGCGCTGCGCCGGCTCGCCTCCGGCGTGACCGTCCTGACGGTCAGCCGCGACGGCGTCCGGCACGGGACCACCGCCAGCGCCGTGGTCACCCTCTCCCGGGACCCGCTGGTGCTGGGCGCCTGCCTGCGGCCCACCTCCACCTTCGCCTCCATGGTCCGCCGGGCGGGCAGGTTCTCGGTGAACGTGCTCGGCTCGGCGCAGGACGACGTGGCCCGCCGCTTCGCCAACCCCGGACGCCCCCTCGGCGACGCCCAGTTCGAGGGCTTCGACTGGACCACCGACCCGCTCACCGGCGCCCCTCTGCTGGGCGGCAGCCTCGCCCACATGGCCTGCCGGGTCCTGGGCTGGCACCAGGTCGGCGACCACGACATGCTCCTCGCCGAGGTCACGGGCGGCAGCCACACCGTCGACTCCCCGATGCTCAGCTTCGCCGGCCGGATGCACAGCGCGTGCGTCACCCCGGCCGCCTCCGTGTCCGTACCCGCTTCCCCCAGTGAGGTTGTGTCATGACCAGCGTTCCGCAGATCCCCGTCGAGGCCGACTGGGACCGCGCGCCCAACCTGCTCGACGGGGCCCAGGAGATGACCCTGACCGCCGAGGAGTGCGACCTGGGGTACTGGCTGTCGGCCGTCGCCCAGGGCACCCTGCGCGGGCGGGCCGAGGCCGGCCACGACGCCGGGACCCCCGCCCACATGCGCGAGGACGGACCGCTGCGCCAGGCCCTGGTACTGGAGCTGGGCAACCGCTCGCTGGCGGAGACCCGCGCGGTCGAGGTGCTCTCGCACTACGTGATCGGCGCGCCCGGGGTCGTCGAGCAGGAGTTCTTCACCACCCAGGTGATCGACGAGGCCCGGCACGCGATGATCTTCCGCAAGCACCTCACGGACCTCGGGGTGCCGCAGGCCGGGCTGCTGGACTTCATCAAGGAGCAGGGCGCCGACTACACGAAGCGGGTGCTGAACCCGATCGCCGAGTTCGCCACCTCCGTGGTGCGCGACGAGGGCGACTTCATCGGCGCCGTCGCGGTGTTCACCATCGTCATCGAGGGCGTCCTGGCCCCCGCCGCCGAGCTGAGCGAACGCAAGTGGACCCTGCTGGACCCGGCCGCCGCCGAGATCGCGCGCGGGGCGTCCATCGACGAGATCCGCCACCTCACGGTCGGCAGCTCCATCGTCCGCGAGCACCTGGCCCGCAACCCCTCCTACCGGCCGCGGCTGATCGAGCTGATCCGGCGCGGACGGCGGCTGTGGGACGAGCTGCCGTCGGAGGAGTTCGTGCTGGAGCGCGAGGAGCTCTTCCAGCAGGGCATGTTCGCGCACGCCGAACTCCTCGACGGGTACGAGGTGTTCCCCGGCTGCAGGCTGCTGGAGACCACCCCGAAGCAGCGCTACGACCTCGCCGAGCAGTGGACCGACGACATGGCCGAGGTACGGCTGCCGTACATGGGCATCCCCGAGGCCGTGGACATCATCCGCAACCACCCGAGGTGACCCGGTGACCTCGACGATCCCCGCGAGAGGCACCCGCGAGGCCGCCCCGCCCGCGCTGCGCCGGACCCTGACCACCCCCCGGATCGTGTTCCTGGTGGTCGCCGCGGCGGCCCCGATGTCCGGGGTGGTGGGCTCGGTGCCCCTCGCCTACGCCATCGGCAACGGGGCGGGGGTGCCCGCCACCTTCGCCCTGGCCGGGCTGATCCTGCTGTGCTTCTCCGTCGGCTACGCCGCGATGAGCCGGCACGTGGTGGGTGCGGGCGGCTTCTACACGTACATCGGTCAGGGTCTGGGCCGGCCGCTCGCCGTCGCCGGCGGGCTGACGGCCGTCGTCGCCTACACGGCGGCGGTCGCGGGCGTCGCCGGGGCCTTCGGGTACTTCGCCGAACTGGTCTCCACCGCCCACCACCTGCCCGTTCCCTGGCCGGTGTGGACGGGCGCGGCCCTCGCGCTGACGGCGGTCATGGGCTACCGGCGGATCGACCTGAGCGCCCGGCTGCTGGCGGTGCTGATGGTCGCCGAGGTGGCCGTGCTGGGGCTGCTCGCGCTGGCCATCGGGGTGCGCCACGGGGCGGACACCCTGCCCGCGGCCTCCTTCCGGCCGGACACCGTCTTCTCCCCGGGCCTCGGGGTGGCGCTGATGTTCGCCCTGATCTCCTACGTGGGCTTCGAGGCGGCGGCGCTCTACGGCGAGGAGAGCCGCAACCCCAGGCGCAGCGTGCCCGTGGCCACCTACACCTCCGTCGTCCTCATCACCGTCTTCTTCGCGGTGATCAGCTGGGCGGCGGTCGGGGCGGTCGGCGCCGACCGGGTCACGGACCGGGCCGGGAGGGAACTGGGCGACCTGTTCTTCCACCTCTCCGACGACTACCTCGGCACCTTCGCCACGAGCGTGATGCAGGTGCTGCTCTGCACCAGCCTGTTCGGGGCCCTGCTCGGGCTGCACACCGCCGCGAACCGCTACCTGTTCGTCCTGGGCCGCGAGCGGGTCCTGCCGGCCTCCCTCGCCCGGATCCACCCGCGGCACGCCTCCCCGTACCGGGCGAGCGTGGTGCTGTCGGTGGCCACGGCCGTCGTCTGCGCCCTGTTCGCGCTCGCCGGGGCGCACCCGTACACGAACCTCGCCACCACCATGCTGGCGCTCGGCACGGTCGGGATCGTCGGCCTGCAGGCCGCCGTGGCCGTGGCGGTACTGGTCTTCTTCCGCCGGCACCCCGACGCCCACTGGTGGCGCACCCGGCTGGCCCCGGCCCTGGCCCTCGTCGGCCTGGTGGGCGCCCTGGTGCTGCTGCTGGACAACTTCCCCCTGGTCACCGGCACCACCTCCGCCTGGGTCAACCGGATCCCCTGGCTGATGGTCGGTGCCGCGCTCGGCGGGCTGGGCTACGCCGGATGGCTGCGGGCCCGGTCGCCGCAGCGGTACCGCGCCCTGGCCGCCGCGGCGCACGACACCGCCGACATCACCTAACCGAGGAGCCGTCATGCACGACCCGCACCGCCTGCTCCAGGACGAGGCCCACACCGCCCTGGCACGACGCGGACACCACCTGGACCGGTCCGCCCTGAGCGACCTGACCGAACGGCGCGCCCGGCTCATCGCCGAACGGGACAAGCTGCGGGCCGAGCAGAACCGCTCCGCGCGCAGCGGCGTCCGCCCCGACGAGGCCGCCCGGGCCCGGATCCAGGAGGCCAAGGAGCGCCTGCGGTCGGTGTCGGAGGAGCTCCGGGAGGCGGAGGGGGGGCTCGGCGCGCTGCTGCTGGCCGTGCCCAACCTGCCGCACGCGGACGTCCCCGACGGGACCGAGCAGGATCCGCCGGTGGTGCGCCGGGTCTGGGGCGAGGTGCCGGGCTTCGAGTTCACCCCGCGCGACCACGTGGACATCGGCACCCGCCTCGGGATCCTGGACCAGGTGCGGGCGGCGCGGCTGTCGGGCTCGCGCTTCGCGGTGACCCGGGGCGCGGGGGCCCGGCTGGAGCGGGCGCTGGCGGCGTTCCTGCTGGACCTGCACACCACCGAGCACGGGTACACCGAGCACGGGGTGCCGCACCTGGTGACCCGGGAGACGATGACCGGCACCGGGCAACTCCCGAAGTTCGAGGACGACCTGTTCCTGACGACCGCCGCCGACCGGGACCTGCTGCTGATCCCGACGGCGGAGGTGCCGCTGGTCAACCTGTACCGCGGGGAGACCCTCCAGGAGGGCGAACTGCCGCTGGCGCTGACCGCGTTCACGCCCTGCTACCGGGCGGAGGCCGGCTCGTACGGGCGCGACACCCGGGGGCTGGTGCGGCTGCACCAGTTCGAGAAGGTCGAGCTGGTGCGGATCTGCCGGCCCGAGCGGGCCGCCGAGGAGCTGGAGCTGCTGACCGGGCACGCGGAGACGGCCCTGCGGCGGCTGGGGCTGGCCCACCGGGTCGTGGAACTGCGGGCCGGGGACCTCGGGTTCGCCGCCCGGCGCACCTACGACATCGAGGTGTGGCTGCCGGGCCAGGGCACCTACCGGGAGATCTCATCCTGCTCCGACTGCGGGGACTTCCAGGGCCGCCGGGCCGGCATCAAGGTCCAGGGCCGGGACGGCCGCAAGGAGTTCGCCGCGACCCTCAACGGTTCGGCGCTGCCGGTAGGCCGTACCCTCGTCGCGATCCTGGAGCAGTACCAGCGCGCGGACGGCTCGGTGACCGTGCCGCCCGCGCTGGTCCCGTACACGGGCTTCGCGGCGATCGCCCCGGACGGCACCCCGGTGGTCAGTCCGTCGTGAGCCCGGCCCGCGACAGGGCCCGCGCCCGCGCCCGTTCCCGTACGAGGTCGCGGGCGCGGTCCGGCCACGGCAGGACCGTGACCGGCGGGAGCTCGCGCGAGACGAAGGCCGTCATGGCCCACGGGGAGTCCTGCAGGGTGGGCTGGAGCGCGGTGTGCCCGTGCCAGGGCAGGGCCCCGTGGCCGGTGATCCCGCGCAGGGTGACGGCCCCGTCCGGGCCGAAGTCCAGGTCGACCTCCCGGGCGCCGTCGGTCAGGCCCCGGCCGGTGGCCTTCACGGCGGCCTCCAGCAGGGTCCAGGCGTGGAAGAAGGTCTCGGGGTCCACGCCCGCCGGGACTCCCGGATAGACGAAGGTGAGCACGTCGAGGCTGGTGGTGGACGGGCGGACCAGCTCCACGTCCACCCCGATCGGCCCGGTCTCGGTGGCGCCGAGCAGCAGCAGTCCGTCGGAACGGGACCAGCTGACGTGGGTGCCGGGCTGGTCGGGCAGGTAGGGCTTGCCGGCCGGGTCGTAGTGGATGCGCAGGTCCCGCGCGGCGAGACCCAGGCGGTCGGCGAGCAGGCGGCGGACGGTGAGCCGGGCACGGAAGAAGCGGTGGGCGGCCCGCGCGTGGACGAACTCGGCGCCGCGCCGCAGTTCCTCCTCGGTGAGGCCCTCGGGATAGTGCGCGCTGATGTCGGTGGGGACGACCTGGTCGAGGTCGACCAGCCATGCGTCCATCATGCTCCTTTCTCGGACACAGGCCTTTCGTGAACGCGTCCCTGCGCGGGACACGGCCCCGGGGGCGCCTACAGGCCGAACACCCGCGTGCGGGAGCGCGCGGGGTCGCCCGGCCGGACGTGCAGCAGCCCGGCGGCCGGGAACATGACGGCCGCGGCGACCGTGCGCTCGGCGCGGATGTCACCCCGGTCCGGGACGCGCACGGGCGGGCGGGACAGCAGCGCGAAGTGGTCCTCGGCACAGGCGTCGGCGGGCAGGGCGGCCAGGCCCTCGTGGGCGGCGCGCAGCCGGCGCAGCGAGGAGTTGCGGGCGAAGACGTTCAGTTCGTCGGCCGGGGCGAAGTCCGGGTGGAGGAAGTGGTTGGTGTGGGCCAGGTCCCCGGGGGCGGCCTCGGTGACGCGCAGGTCGCCGTCGAGGTGCTCGACGTACAGGACCCGTTCGGGGTCGCAGAGCATCAGGGAGCGGGAGCTGGCCAGCGGCAGGTCGGCGAGGATCTTCAGGGCGTGCGTGGTGTTCCCGGCGGTGTCCAGGAGGTGGCGGATGGCCAGGTACGGGGGCACGCCCGGCCGCCAGGTGCCGCCGAGGACCAGGTTCAGGCCGACGGCGAGGCCGTCGCTGTTGAGGCCGAGGTAGCCGAGGAGCCCGGCGAAGCTGAGGACCAGCGAGCGCCGGCCGGTGCCGGCGCGGGCGGTCTCCAGGACGCTGATGTGGGTGTCGAGGTCGCCGCTCAGGTCGACGGTCTGGGCGAGGACCGGCGGGCCTGCGGGGCCGGTGCGGGCGTAGGTGGTGCAGTCGCCGCCGGAGCGGACCTTGGAGTAGCCCATGGCCTCGCGGCGGATCTGGAGCAGCCAGGCCTCGTCGGCGCTGATCCGGGCCCCGTCGGCGAGGCCGGCCACCTCCTCGGCGAGGTCGGGCAGGGCCGCCTCGACGACGGCCCGGTGGGCGGCGATGAGGGGCCGCAGGCCGGCCATGGTGGGGGGGCGGTCGGTGAGGTGGGCGAGGCGGGCGAGCCCGTCGTCGAGGAAGGCCCGCAGCGGCGCGGCGAGGGCCGCGCCGTGGGCGCGGCCCATCTCGTACGGGGTGCCCGCCGCGCGTATGTGGGTGATGCCGGGGCGGGCGGTCCCGTCGGTCCCGCCCCCCGGGGGGATGGTGCTCATGCCGGCACGGCCTTCTTCGGGCCGCGCGCGAGGAGCGCCCGGACGGCGGGCCATTCGGCGCGCAGCACGCTGTAGAAGACGGCGTCGCGGCGGCGGCCTCCGGGCATGTAGTTGAAGCTGCGCAGGACGCCCTCCTCGGTGGCGCCGATGTTGGCGAGGCCGCGGCGGGCCTGGACGTTGAGGACGTCGGTCTTGAACTCGGCGCGTTCGGCGCCGAGCACCTCGAAGGCGTGCTCCAGGAGCAGGGCCTTGGCCCAGTGGTTGACGCCCCGGCCGCGGAAGTCGCGGCCGAGCCAGGACCAGCCGACCTCCAGGCGGCGGTCGGCTTCGGCCATGTTGCCGAAGCTCATGCTGCCCGCGACGCGTCCGCTGTCCTTGTCGGTGATGGTGTAGACGAAGCGGCGGCCGGCGGCGTGGTCGGCGAGGTTGGTGTCGAAGAAGGCCTCGAAGTCGGCGTCGGTGTCGACGGCGGCGACGAAGTAGCGCCAGATGTCGGGGTCCATGGCGACGGCCCGGACGCCCTCGCGGTCGGCCTCGGTGATCGGGGTGAGACGGACCCGGTCGTTCTCCAGGACGGCGGCGGCGTGCTCGCTCCAGCTCATGGCTCAGGCTCCGGTGGTGGCGTGGTGGTGGCGGGTGAGGGCGTCGGTGACGTCGCGCAGGGTCCGCATGTCGGCGAGGTCGTGCTCGGTGAAGTGGGCGAGGTCGACGCCGGTCTCCTCGCAGACCTCCGTGAGGAAGAGGACCTTGTTGAGGGAGGTCAGCCCGTAGGCGGCGACCATGTCGGCGGCGGGGTCGATGGCGTGGGGCTCGACCTCGGGGATCAGTACGAGGGAGAGCTGTTCGCGGGCGGCCGCTTCGATCTCGGACGGGGTCTCAGGCATGGATTCCGGCCTCCTGGGTGTGCAGCGGGGAGTGGTAGGCGGCCCGGATGTCGGGGCGCTTGGGCTTGTACTGGGAGGTCAGCAGGCCGTTGCCGATGCTGAACGGCGGGTCGGCGACCACGACCCGGCTGATCCGCTCGTCGGGGGCGGTGGCGGCGTTGGTCGCGGCGAGCCGGGCGGCGATGGCGCGGGCGTCCGCGGGCCGGGCGGCCGGGGAGACCACGGCGACGAGTTCGGTCTGGGTGGGGCTGAAGACCACGCACTCGGCGATCGCAGGGTCGGCCCGCATCAGTTCCTCGATGGGCCGCACGACGACCTTCTTGCCGTTGTCGAGGACGATGACGTCGTCGGCGCGGCCGTGCACGAAGAGGAAGCCGTCCTCGTCGAGGTGGCCGAGGTCGCCGGTGCGGACGGTGCCGTCGGGCGAGAAGACCTTCTCGGAGTCGCCGGGGCGGGCGTACTCGTAGTGGTTGTTGACGGGGTGGGTGCTGCGGACGCTGATGACCCCGTCCTCGCCGATCAGCACCTCCTTGCCGCGGACCGGTTTGCCGACGCTTCCCTCGCGGTGGGCGCCGGGGTGGTTCTTGGTGACGATGCAGGTCTCGTTGAGCCCGTAGCCCTCGTAGATCGGCAGTCCGGCCTCGGTGAAGAAGCGCAGCACGGCGGGCGAGGCGGGCGCGGATCCGGTCCACAGGTAGCGGATGCGGTCGCCGAACAGCGCGCGGGCCACGTCGGGGAGGGTGCGGCCGGCGGACCGGCGCAGCCGGCCGTCGATGGTGCGGCGGGCGGACTCGTAGAAGGCGGGCACGCCCATGACCACGGTGGGGCGGACCCGGCGCAGGGTCGCGAAGGCCGCCTCGTAGGTGGTGACGGTGACGTCGTGGCCGTGCAGCAGGGCGGAGTACACCCAGTAGCGCTGCTGGAGGAGGGAGAGGGGCAGGAAGACGAAGAGGTGGTCGTCCGGGGTGTGTTCGAAGATCTCCTGGACGGCGGTGAGGGCGCTGTCGATGCTGCCGGCGGTCGCACCGAGGCCCTTGGGGACGCCGGTGCTGCCGGAGGTGAACTTGATGGTGGTGACGTCCCGGGCGCCCCAGGTGACGGGGGGCAGCGGGGCGTCGGCGGAGCCGGTCGGCTCCGTCAGCCGCCAGATCCCGTCGGTGGTGAGGGTGTCGGGGACGTCGGTGGGCTGGTCGGTGCAGAGCAGGTGCAGGCCGTAGCGGTCCATGAGCGCGGTGGACGGGGTGAACTTGCCCGGCTCCAGGCCCGCGGTCTGCGCTCCGAGGCGCAGCGCGGCGAGGTCGAGGAGCACCCATTCCAGGCTGTTGGCGGCGAGGATCCCGATGCGGTCGCCGGGACCGATGCCGTAGGTGTCCCGCAGGTGGTGGGCGAGGCGGCCGGAGCGGTCGTGGAGCTCGCGCAGCGGGATGGTCCGTGTCCCGTCCAGGCGGGCGACGGAGATGTGCCCGCCGTCCGGCGGCCGGCTGACGATCCGCCGGATCGTCTCGGGGACGGCGCCGCCTCCGGGCGCGCCGGGCGGGGGCGGCCCGGTCACGGCCGTGGACATGGACGTGGACGCGGGCGTGGCGGGCAGGGCCGTGGACATGGACGTGGGCGTGGCGGGCAGGGCCGTGGCCCGGGCCCCGGCGGGCGTGTCCGCGGCGGTCATCGGCTCGCCCCCGGCATGAGCACGGCGGCCATCGCGCGGACGGTCTCCAGTTCGGAGAACTGGTCGAGGGTGAGGGTGACCCCGAAGCGCTTGCGCGTCGCGGTCAGGATCCGGGCGGCCGCGATGGAGTCGCCGCCGAGGGAGGCGAGGGTGTCCAGGGCGCCGACGTCGGGGCGGCGCAGGACGGTGGACCAGATGTCGCAGAGGATCTTCTCGGCCTGGGTGGCGGGGGCGCTGCCGCCGGTCGGCGGTGCGTCGGCGGGCGCCTGCGCGCCGAGTTCGGCCAGCCGGGTGCGGTCCACCTTGCCGTTGCGGGTCAGCGGCAGCTCGTCGTGCCACAGGACGGCAGCGGGGAGCATGTAGTCGGGCAGGTCGGAGCGCAGTGCCCCGCGCAGGTCGTTCAGGTGCGGACGGTGGTCGCCGGCGGGCACCAGGTGGGCGACGAGGCGGTTGCCCTGGGCCGCGACGACGGCGCGGGTGACCTCGGCGAGGGCGGCGAGGCGGGTCTCGACCTCCCCGGCCTCGATCCGATAGCCGTTGATCTTGATCTGGAAGTCGCTGCGCCCGAGGATCTGGATGTTGCCGTCGGGCAGGTACCGGCCGAGGTCGCCGGTGCGGTAGAGGCGTTCGCCGCGTACGCGGTCCTCGTGGAAGCGCTCGGCGGTGCGTTCCTCGTCGCGCCAGTAGCCGCGCGCCAGGCCGGTGCCGGCGGCGACGATCTCGCCGGTGACCCAGTCGGGGGCGTCGAGGCCGTGGCGGTCCAGGACGTAGGCGCGGTTGTTGGCGTTGGGGCGTCCGTAGGGGATGGACTCGCTGCCGTCCTCCTCCTCGCCCACGGGGTGCAGGATGTTCCAGATGGTGGTCTCGGTGGGGCCGCCGAGGGAGACCACCTCCAGCTCCGGCATCATCGCGCGCAACTGCGCGGGCAGGGCGGGCGGGAGCCGGTCGCCGCTCATCATGACCAGGCGCAGGGCGGGCGGTACGGCGCCGTCGGCGCGGGCCTGGCCGTGCAGCAGGCCGACGATGGCGGGGACGGAGTTCCACACGCTGACGTCGTGCAGGCGGCACAGGTCGAGCCAGTGGGCGGGGTCGACGGCCTTGTCCCGGTCGGGCATCACGAGGGCCGCCCCGGCCGCGAGGGCGCCGAAGACGTCCCAGACGGACAGGTCGAAGTTGAAGGCGCTGATGGCCATGAACCGGTCCTCGGGGGTGATCCCGAAGCGGGTCTGGCAGTCGGCGACGACGTTGGCGACGTTGCGGTGGGTCACCATGACGCCCTTGGGGGCGCCGGTGGTGCCGGAGGTGTAGAGGACGTACGCGAGGTCGTCCGGGTGGGACCCGGGGAGCCGGTCGGGAACCTCGGCGCGGCCGGAGCAGGGCTGGGTGAGGTCGAAGCAGGCGATGTCGCCGGAGTCCGGCCGGCCGGTGTTGGTCAGGACGCAGCGGACCTCGCCGTCGGCCAGCATGTAGTCCTGGCGGGCGGCGGGCAGGTCGGCGTCGACGGGCAGGTAGGCGGCGCCGGCGAGGACGGTGGCGAGGATGCCGACGATCTGCTCGGGCCCGCGCCGCATGACGAGGCCGACGAGTTCGCCGCGGCCGACTCCCTGTCCGCGCAGCCAGGTCGCGGCGGTCGCGGCCCGGTGCAGGAGCTCGCCGTAGCTCACGGTGCGGTCGGAGGTCAGGACGGCGGGGGCGGCGGGGGTGCGGGCGGCCTGGGCGACGATGGCGTCGCCGAGCATCTCGTCGGGCAGGGCCACGGCGGTGTCGTTCGCCTCGTCGCGGCGGGACCGCTGGGCGGGCGGCAGCAGGTCGAAGTGGTGCAGCTGCCAGGCGCTCTCGTCGACGAGGGCGGCCAGGAGGGTTGCGTAGCCGTGCGCGAGGTCGTCGAGGAGGCCTTCGCAGAAGAGTTCGTCGATGCCGTCGAGCTGGACGACGAGGGCGCCGTGCCGTTCCATCGCGAAGGCGTTGAGCCACACCTGCGGGGTCTGGCTGACGGTGAAGACCTCCTCGCCGAAGAGTTCCAGGGCGGAGCCGTCGACCTCGCTGCTGACGTGTCCGATGGCGCTGTTGAAGGTGAAGGGCATCCGGGCGCCGGCCACCCCGCCGCGGCGGCGGGCCAGCTCCTTGAGGACCTCGATGCCGGAGAAGTGCCGGTGGTCGATGTCGGTGTGCAGGCGGGTCTGGAGGGCCTTGGCGCGTTCCGCGAAGGGCAGGGAGCGGTCGACCTCGGCCTCGACGAGGAGGGTGTCGGAGAACTGTCCGATGGCCTCGAAGACCCGGGGGTGCACGGGCGGCCGGTGGGCGACGGTGGTGGTGAGGGTGAACCGCTCCCCCGCGCCCCAGGTGGCCAGGGTCTCCGCGTAGGCGGCGAGCAGCAGGGCGGAGGGGGTCAGTCCGGCGGCGGCGGCCCGGTCCTTGAGTGCGCTCCACTCCTCGCGGCCGAGACGGACCGTGCGCGGGGTGAACCGGGTGCCGGTCAGGGCGGCCGGGCTGGTGCGCAGCGGCAGGTCGGGGTGGGGGGCGAGGTCGTCGCAGCGTTCCATCCAGTAGTCGCGCGAGCGCCGGGCGGGGGCGCGGTCGCGGGCGGCTTCCAGGGCGGCGACGTAGTCCTCGTAGGGGAGTTCCTCGTGGACGTCCGCGGTGGGGCTCTGGTAGGCGTGCCACCAGGCGCGGAAGAACAGGAACATGCTGATCCCGTCCATCACAAGCCCGTCGTGGCCGACGTGCAGCACCATCCTGTCGTCGTCGAGGATGGTCGCGTCGACGGTGAGCAGGGGTGCCTGGTCGGCGGGGAGCACCTGGTGGGAGCGCATCTCGCGCAGTTCGGCGCGGATCAGCTCCTGCTGGCGGGGGCTGTGGCCGCGCAGGTCGAGGACGCCGATGCGCGGGGCGTGGTCGCCGTACTCGGTGACCTGGCGTTCGTCGGAGAGGAAGCGCGAGCGCAGGGCGCTGTGCGCGGCCACGACGGTGTCGAGGGAGGCCTGGAGGCGGTCGAGGTCCCAGTCGCCCTCGATCTCGTGGAAGACGTGGCTGGCGACGTCGCCGATCTCGAAGATCCCGCTGCGGCCGAGGTAGTAGCTGCGCTGGAGCGGGGTGAGGGGGAAGCCGGGGCCGTGTTCGGCCTCGCGGGCGAGGTGGGCTACGAGCTCGGGCTTGGCGGCCTTGAGGGAGGCGATGAACTCGGGGTCCATCCGCTCGCGGCTGCCCTGGAGGCGCAGGTCGCCGTCGGTGAGGGTGACCGACAGTCCGCGCCGGGCTATCTCGCGCAGCATGTGACGGGCGTTCATCGGGCGTCCCCCGAGGTCAGGGCGGCGACGGCGGAGRGCTCGGCGCGCTCGGCGATGACGGCGGCGAGTTCCGCGAGGGTGCCGCCGTGCAGGAGTTCGTCCATGGAGAGGTCGACGTCGAGGGCGTCGAGGATCCGGTACTGGACGGTGACGGCCTGGAGGGAGCCGGCCGCGAGCTGGGTGAGGGTGCGGTGGGCGATCCGCTCGTCGTCGCCGAGGCGCAGGACGGTGCGGGCGACCCCGGTGAGCCAGGGGGTGAGCTCCGGCTCGGCGGGCGGGGCGGTCGGGGCCGGCGGGGCCGGGTGGAAGAAGACGGCGTCGGCGAGGGTGACGGCGCTGCCGGGGGTGAGGAGTTCGACGCTACGGGGCCACGTGCTCGGGGCGTCCGTGCCCAGGGCGGCGGCGAGCCGGTCGGCGAAGCGGGGCATGACGGGGGCGGCGGCGTGCGCGAGCAGCCGGGCGGCGGCCAGTTCGAGGGCGACGGCGGTGCGGTTCTCGTCCTCCCAGCCGGGGGTGTCGGTGAGGAGGCCCTCGGCGCGGGCGAAGCGGACGGTGTCGCGGACGATGCCGTCGAGTTCGGCGGCGGCCTGGTTGAGGGAGAAGGAGTCGTTCTGCAGGGCTCCGGTGACGGCGGCGAGGCGGGTGCCGAGCCGGGCGAGGAAGGCGGAGTGTTCGGCGGTCCAGTTCCCGGCGTCGGGGGCACGGCCGCCGTGGTGCTTGGCGACGCGGGCGCCGAGGTCGTTCAGCCACTGCTGCCAGGTCCCGATGAGGGTGTCGTCGAGGGTGGCCTGGTAGGCGGCGCGCCGGAAGTCGGTGCGGGTTCCCTCGGGGCGGGTGGAGGCGAGGAAGTAACGGACGGAGTCGACGGTGTCGGGGGTGAGGATCTCCTTGCCCCAGATGGCGTGGCGGCGGCTGGTGGAGAACTTCTCGCCTTCGAGCAGGTAGAACTCGTTGACGTGGTAGTCGATGTCGGGGGTCCAGCCGGGGAAGGCGAGCTGGTAGAGGACCGGGTAGAGGACGCCGTGGTAGAAGCTGTTGTCGTAGCCGAAGAAGTGGACGATCTTCCAGTCGGCGGCCGGGTCGGCCGCCTTCCAGGGCCGGCCCAGGCGGGCGCCGAGGGACTGGATGCCGTGCAGGAACCCGTAGCTCATCTCGGGCCACACCCAGATGACCTGGCCGTCGGTGCCGTCCTCGCGCGGCTCGACGCCCCAGGTGGAGGGGTGGGTGAGGGGGATGGTCAGGTCGGGGCGGCGGAAGAGCCGGTCGGCGAGTTCGCGCAGCCGGGCCGGGACCCGGCCGAGGCGGTGGTGGGCGCGGACGTCCCCGGCGTAGGCGTGCAGGGGCAGGGTCCAGCGGGCGGCCGGCGCGGTGGTGGGCGGGGCGTCGGAGCGGGCCGAGCGGGGGCCGGTCAGGTCGGCGACGGTGTTGGGCTCGCCGCACTCCTCGCAGATGTTGCCGGAGGTGGTGGAGCCGCAGCCGGGGCAGCCGCCCTTGACGTCGGCCTCGTAGAGGTAGCCGCCGGTGGTGGCGTCGTAGAGGGCGTCGGTCTCGGTGACGGCGATCTCGCCGGAGGCGACGACCTTGCCGAAGAAGTCCCGCAGGCCCTCGCGGTAGGCGGGGTCCTGGTCGGTGACCGTGTACTGGTCGAGCGGTATGTCCATCAGCCGCAGGGTTTCGGCGATCTCGGCGCTGTAGTGGGCGGCGGTCTCGGCGGGCGTGCTGCCGTCCTTGGCGGCGGCCGCGACCACGTAGCTCTGGTAGTCGTCGCTGCCGGTGAGGTGGTAGGCCTCGGCGCCGGTCATGCGCTGGTAGCGGGTGAAGGCGTCGGCGCCGAGGTAGGGGCCGGAGAGGTGGCCGAGGTGGAGGTCGCCGTTGGGGGTGGGCGGGGTGGAGAAGACGAAGACGGGGCGGTCGCCGAAGCCCTTGCGGACCGGGTCGGCGGCGGAGGTGGCGGCGCGCTGGGCGTCGCGCCAGTACTGGGTGAAGAAGACGAGATCGGCCCCGTCCCCGCCGCCGTCCTGCGGACCGGTGTTCTCCGGACTGGTGTTCCTCAAGACGTGCGACTCGAAGGGTTCGAAGAGGACGACGGTTCCGGGGGCGGCGGGGTGGCGTTCGCCGTCGATGACGAACTCGCCGCGGCCCGAGACGATGACGAACAGCTCGGTCTCGTCGTGCCGGTGGCTGTCCGTGGCGCGGCCGGGGGCGACGCGGCCCCAGCCGGCGGCTGTGCCCAGCCCCTCCACGCCGCTCATGTCGATGCCGAACGCCTGCTCCAGGACGTCGGCGTCGTAACTCGCGATGATCATGTCATGGCCTTTCGCGGAGACGGGAGGGAGGGGATCAGGGCGGCGGCGCGGGCGGCGAGCGCCGGGGCCAGCCGGTAGCCGGAGCCGCTCGCGGCGCCCGCGAACACGAGCCGGCCGTAGGGGTCGAGCGCGGTGACCAGGGGCGTGCCGCCGGGCCCGTACGCGTCGCAGAAGACCCGGCCGGAGCGGCAGTGGGAGGCCAGGTCCGGGGCGTAGCGGGTGAGCAGGGCGCGGGCCTCGCGCAGGTGGCCGGCGGTGAGGGCGGGGTCGACGGCCGCGGGGTCGACGTCCCACTCCCGGCAGGTGTAGCTGAACAGCCAGTGGCCGCGGTGGTGGAAGGGCAGCAGGAACGCGTCCTCGGCGTGCAGGACGACCGCCCGGTCCCCCGGGGCGGGCGCCCGGTCGATGTGCAGGGCGACTATCTTCTTGACCCGGGCTCCGAGGGGGGCCACCAGGTCCCGCCAGGCGGGTTCGGCGAGCCAGGGCCCCGGGGCGATCACCACGTGTTCGGCGGTGAGGGTGGCGCCGCCGGTCAGGGTCAGGCGCGCGCCGCCGGGCCCGGCGGCGACGGAGGTGACGGCGACGCCCTCGCGGAAGGCGACCCGGGGGCGCAGTTCGGCGGCGAGCAGCTGGGTGAGGGCGTGCACGTCCGCGTACTGGCAGCCGTCGCCCTCCCAGGCCCCGAAGTTCTCGGGCAAAGGCCCTGCCACGGGCGGGAGTTCGGTGGTCCAGCGGAGTTTGGCCTCGGGCAGGTAGACCTCGCGCAGCCGCTCCTCGGCGCTCTCGGGGGCCAGGACGGTCATGCCGAGCGGGTGGATGGGCAGGTCCGGGCGGGCCGCATGGAGGTCGGCGTAGAAGCGCTCGCTCTCGGCGGCCAGGGTGCGGACGGTGTCGTTCGCGCCGCGCGGGAAGTGGAGTCCGGCGGAGCGGCGGGTGGCGCCGGAACCGATCATGTCCCGGTCGAGGACGGTGACGGTGGCGGAGGGGTCGCGGGTGAGGATCTCGCGGGCGATGAGCACCCCGAGGATGCCCGCGCCCACGACGGCGATGCCGGTGCGGGCGCCGGTGGGGCCGCCGGCGTCGGGGGCGGTGCCGCGGTAGCCGGCGGGCTCGGTGACGGCGGGCTCGGTGACGGCGGGGCCGGTGAGGGGGCCCGTGGCGGGGCCGGTGGCGGGCATCAGGCGCTCCACCGTTCGTCCTGCGGGGCCTTGGAGGACCATTCGATGAAGGAGGCGAGCTGCTCGTCCGCGCGTACGCCGCACAGCCGGTCGGCGATGCGCCGGCTGCGCCAGGCGTTGAGGCTGAGGTTGGGGTCGGCGAGGCCGCGCTGGCCGCGGACCCCGTTCTGGACGAAGATCCGGCGGTCGGCGGGGCCGTCCCAGCGGACGGCGTAGTCCTCGTCGACGCGCAGTTCCTCGCCCTCGTGCTCCAGGCGGCCGGCGAGGGGGGCGAGGAAGTCCATGGCCGCGGGCCGGTACCCGGTGGCCCAGACGACGATGTCGGCCTCGAACCTCTCCACGGACTCCGGCTCGCCCGTGTGCCGGGCGCACACCTCCCAGCCGCCGAGGGGGCCGGTGGAGACGTCGAAGACCTCGCGGCCGGGGTGCAGGGCGACCAGGTCCTCGTTGCCCTCGACGAACCGGTGGACGTAGATGGTCTGGTAGATCTCGCGCAGCGTGGACTCGGAGATGCCGTCGCTCGTCAGGATGTTGCTGGAATTCAGCGACTGGCGGCGCTCGCGCGGCAGTCCGTAGAAGTAGTCCGCGTGGCTGGGCATGTAGTAGTCGTTGGTGAAGGGCGAGTCGTCGATCGGGAGGTAGTTCGGCCGCCGCGAGATCCACGAGACCCGGCGGGGCAGGTCCCAGCCGCTGCGGGAGATCAGGTCGAGGAAGGCCTCGGCGCCGGACTGGCCGCCGCCGATGACCACGACCCGCTTGCCGCCGACGTCGCGGGCGGCGCCCAGGTAGTCGGCCACGTGGAACTGCGTGGGTCCGAGCCGTCCTTCGCCCTGCGGCGGGACCCAGGGGCGGCTGCCGACGCCGACCACGACGTTCTCGGCGGTCAGCTCGCGGCGGTCGGTGCGGACGGTGAACGCGCCGAGGCCGTCGTCGAAGCCGACCTCCCGGACGCCCTCGCCGAAGACGATGTTCTCGTTGCGGCGGCTGGCCCAGGCCAGGTAGTTGCGGAACTCCAGCCTCGGCACGTCATCGAACCGGGCGTTGAGGAAGTGGTAGACCCGTCCCTTGGCGTGCAGGTACGACAGGAACGAGAACGGGTTCGCGGGATCGGCGAGGCTCACCAGGTCCTTGAACTGGGAGACCTGGAGGGTGGTGCCCGGGATCTGCTGGCCGTCGTGCCAGCTGAAGGTCTCCTTGCGGTCGAGGAAGAGATTGGGTACGTCCGGCCTGCTGTGCAGCAGGGAAGCCAGGCTCAGGTTGGCCGGACCCACGCCGATTCCCAGGCAGCGGAAGTGTGTGATGCCCGGCCGGAAGCTCTCGTGCCCCATGGTCGGAACCTCTCGTTCGATTCGGTAAGGGAAGAGGAGGGGGTGGGGTGGGGAGCGCTAGGCCGCGGCGGCCGGGCGCGTGCGTACGGCGATCAGGCCGAACAGGGTGGCGAGCAGGGAGCAGGCACCGACCAGCGGCCAGACGAGCTGGCCGTACTGGAGGAAGAGCCAGGTGCCGGCCATCGGCCCGAGGGCGGAGCCCAGGCCGAAGGTGAACTGGAAGCTGCCGATGTAGCGGGAGCGCAGTGACTCGGGCCCGGCGCCCGCCGGGTAGGCGAAGACGGCGGGGCCGCCGAGGATCTCGCCCAGGGACCAGACGAGGGTGCCGATGACCACGGCGGCGGGCCCGATCGGCAGGCCGTAGCAGGCGACGCCGGCACCGACGAGGGCGAAGCCCAGGCCGATGGTGATCTTCAGGGGCCAGCGTTGCGAGACCTTGGTGACCAGCAGCTCGAAGGCGATGACGATGAAGCCGTTGAGCGCGACCGCGAAGGTGTACCAGAAGAGCGCGATGTGCGCGTCCTTCAGGGACAGCGGGAGCGTGGACAGGTACTGCATGTAGACGGCGGAGTGGAAGAAGGCCGCGACGAGGTAGAGCAGGTAGCGGCGGTCGCGCAGGACCGCGCCGTAGCCGCCGGTGGGGGCGGCCTCGCGCACCGGCCCGGTGCGGACCGGGCTCCTGGCGGGCAGGGTGGCCCGTGCGACGAGCGCGTAGGCGAGGGCGAGGGCGGCCTCCCCCCAGAACAGCAGGGTGTACGTCTGCCCGCCGGCGTTGTAGAGCGCATATCCCAGCAGCGGGGCGGCGGTCGCGCCGACGTTGAGGCCGAAGCGGTACATCGCGAAGATCATGATCTGCCGGTCGCCGTCGGTCTGCTCGGCGAGCAGGGTGGCCGACGCGGGGCGGAACAGCTGGGCGCCCAGGCTGACGAGGGCGATGGCGCAGAGCAGCAGGGTGAAGTCGGACAGGTAGAGGAGGGCCGCGGTGAGGACGGCCGTACTGCTCATGGAGAGCACGGTGGCGCCGCGGATGCCGAGCCGGTCGGCGAGGGTGCCGCCGGCCAGGGAGCCGGCGACGGCCCCGCCGCCGTAGACGCCCAGGGCGATGACCGTGTGGCCCTTCGAGTAGCCCTCGGCGGTGAGGAAGAGGACGAGGAAGACGTGCAGGAAGCCGCTGAGCCGGTTGACGAGCACCCCGGCCAGTACGGTCTTCACCGCGCGCGGGGCCTCCTTGAAGGTCACCCACACCCCGGGGGCGGCGGGCGCGGCCGCCGGCTCCGGGGCGGCCTCGGCGGGGCGGACGTCAGTGCTCATCGGCGCCGGCCTCCGGTTCGGTGACGATGGTGACGGCGGCCCGTACGGACCGCTCCAGTTCGTCCAGGCCGTCTGCGGTCGGGGCGTCGAGGAGGAAGGTCACCGCGCGGTCGTCGGAGCTGGCGAGCGGGCCCAGCCGGGCACCGGCCTCCTTCAGGACGAGGAGCGCACGCAGCGCGGCCGGGTCCCCGGCGGCTCCGGGAAGCCACTCGGGCCACATCCCGGCCTCGCCCACCCACTGGGGGCGTACGCCGAGCCGGTCGAGGGTGACGTCGGCGAGGACTCCCGGTGCGTGGTCGAGGTAGACCTGGCGGGTGAAGCGGCGCGGGGCCGGGTAGGAGGCGGGCTCGCCGAGGGCGATCTTGATGATCTCGGGTTCCATCGGCTGCCCGGTGGCCAGGTGGTAGAGGGCGAGCAGGCCGTCGCCGGGGGTGCGGGCGGCGACCTCCATCAGGCAGGGACGGCCGTCGGCGCCGACGCGCCACTCGGAGTGGGCGATGCCGTCGCGGAAGCCGAGGACGTCCAGCATCCGGCGGTTGGCGTCCCGCAGGACCGCGTCGTGCCCGCCGGACGGGTCCGGGACGGAGTGGGCGAGCTCGACGAAGGTGTGCGCGCCGGACTCGGTGGTCTCCTTGCGGGTCACCGACGCGAAGACGGGCTCGCCGTGCTGGACGAGGGTCTCGACGGAGTACTCCTGGCCGGTGGCCTTCTCCTCGATCAGCACGGTCTCGTGGGCGGGGTACTCCATCAGCAGGGCGCGCATCGCCCCGGCGTCCTCGACGGCGACCACGCCCGAACTGGAGTGCCGGGTGGCGGGTTTGGCGACGACCGGGTAGGTCAGCGCGGTCAGGTCGGCGTCCTCGCGGCCGCCGGGCGGCACCACCAGGCAGGCCGGGCCGAAGGCGTCGAGGTACCAGCGCTGGAGGTACTTGCTGCGGCAGACGCGGGTGGCGCGCAGTCCGGGTCCGGGCAGGCCGAGGGCGTCGCACAGCAGGCCGGTCTGCTCGACCAGGGTCTCGCCGACGGCGTAGGCGCCGCGCACGGTGTAGCGGCCGTGCCAGGCACGGGCCCGGGCGGCGAAGCCGGGGGTGAAGGAGCCGTCGAGGTCGAGGGAGCCGTCGACGTAGGCGATCTCGTCGATCAGGGAGGCCGGGTGGTCGGGGTCCTTGCGGGCGGTCTCGGCGGCGTCGCGGTACGACTCGGGGGTGATCAGGAGGATCTTCAGGCCGCGGGCGGCGAGTTCCTCCAGGTAGCGGGGGTTGCGGCAGACGACCCGGAAGGCGCCGGTGAGGACGAAGGCCTCGGGAAGCGGCCCGTGGGCGGCGGGGTGGGACGGTTGCGCGGTCGGGTGGGTCATGCCGGGACTCCTGAGGGGGTGGAGGAGGTTTCTTCGCAGGTCCCGCCCAGGCCGTGGGCGGCGAGGAAGGTGAGCCAGCGGGTGGTCTCCCGGGGCGTCTCGGCGGCCCGGTTGAGGCCGGCGGGGAGGGCGCCGGCCAGGATGCGGGTCACGCCGTAGGCGACGGGGAGGGAGACGCAGCGGGCCATCGCGGACTCTTCGCCGTCGCCGGTCAGGTCCAGCAGGTGGGAGCCGCGCCAGCGGGTCCCGGCGGCGGTGCGCAGTTCGAGGGAGACCGACAGGACGACGCGGTCGCGGTCGTCGGGGGTGGTGGGGTAGCGGGCGGCGAGGGCCGCGGCCAGGGCGCGGACGGCCGCGGGGTCGCCCGCGGAGACGGTGTCGAAGACCTCCTTCCAGGCGGTGCGCCAGCCCGCGTTGCGCAGGGTTCCGCGGACGAAGGTGGCGAGCTGCCACTGGTGCGGGATGCCGTACTGGGCGACGAAGGGGAGGCTGTCGCGGTTGGGGTAGACCTCGAACTCCTCGCCCGCCAGGACCAGCGGCCGGGTGGCCTCCCAGGGGCGGGCGGCGGTGCGTTCGGCCCCGGAGTCGATGTGCCGGGCCGGGGAGCCGAGGGCCGCGAGGACCCCGTACGGGGCCCAGCTGAAGCGGTAGCGGAAGGCGTTGGGGACCGCCGGGACCCCTCCGCAGTAGGAGGTGAACGCGGCGGTCGCCGGTAACGAGCCGATGGCCTCGCGGCCCCGGGCGACCAGGTGGTGGGCCATCAGGTGGTCGATGCCGGGGTCGAGTCCGGCCTCGGTGAGCACGACGGTACGGGTCCGCGCGGCGGCGGTGCCGGCGAGCGCGGCGAGCTCCGGGGAGACGTAGCTGGTGCAGGCGAAGTGGGCCCCGCGGTCGGTCGCCAGACGCAGCAGCGCCGGGTGTTCGGCGGCGGGGAGCATGGAGACGAGGACGTCACCGGGGCCCACCCCGTCCGCCAGGGCGGCCGGGGTGAGGGCGCGGGCCTCCGCGCGGCCCGCGAGGCCGTGGGCGGCCAGGCGGGCGGTGGCGCGATCGGCGGTGCGGTCCCACAGGACCACGCGACGGGCGCGCTCGCAGACGAGGGACAGGCCGGAGCGGCCGGTGGACAGGCCGGTGCCTATCCAGTGGACGGTGCCGGACGCCGGCGCCGCGGCGGGTGAGGGCGGGTCAGCGGACAAGGGGGGCCTCCTGGGCTTCGACTGCGGTCCGGTAGGTGTGCAGGGCGCGGGCCCAGACGCCGTCCCACTCGGCCAGGCGCATCAGGTGCGGGGCGAGTTCGGCGGAGAAGGCGGTGCTGGCCTCGACGGGGAGGAGGGAGGGGAGGTTGTCGATGGCGATGAGGTCGAGGCGGGGGGCCTCGGCGCGCAGGGTGCGGACGGGCTCGGTCCAGGTGGTGGTCTCGTCGTAGACCGGCAGGACGTTGCAGTCGGAGGTGACGTCGCAGGTGACGTCGGAGAGGAGGCAGAGGCGGCGGGCGTGGTCGTCGAGGTCGGCCTTGGTCAGGAACGGCGGTACGGGGGTGGTGGTCAGGACGGTGTTGACCATCAGGTCGTGGCCGAGCAGCACGGCCCGGTCCAGGGAGCGGGTCTCGGCGAGGTCCCAGCGGGTGGGTTCCAGTCCGGCCCGCACCAGTGCGTCGCAGGCACCGCGGCCGCTGCGGCCGAGGGCTCCGACGACGAGGGCGGTGGTGGGGTCGCCGGTGGTGGCGCCGGAGGCGAGGAGGGCGTCGAGGGCGGGCCGGTCGGTCGGGTGCAGCGGGGTGGTGAGGGTGCCGCGGTGGTGCAGGACGGCGAGGGCGGCGCCGATGTAGCCGGCCCAGTAGCCGAAGGCGGCGACGCGGCGGCCGGCTTCGTCGGTGAGGTACTCCATGTCGAGCAGGGCGCCGCCGCCGGCGGTGAAGCGGGAGAGCAGTTCGGCGGCGCCCGACTGGCCCTTGTAGGCGTGGGCGAAGTAGATGTGGCGGTGGCGCAGGGCGGGTGCGCCGGGGCCGGCGGGGAGTTCCTTGAGGCCGAGGACGTAGGCGTCGGCGGGGGCCTGTGCGTCCCAGGAGGCGGTGGGGGCGGTGGCGCAGCCGGCGGCGGCGTAGTCGGCGAGGGGGAAGGCGCGCTGGTCCGACTCCTCGACGGTGATCCGGACCCCGGCCTCCACCAGGCGGCCCGCGTCGTGCGGGGTGAGGGGGGCTCGGCGCTCGGTGGGGCGGGCCTCGTGGCGCATCCAGAGGTGAGTACTGTCCGACATGGTGCGTTTTGTCCTGTCTGAAGGCATAGGGGTGGTAGACCCCCGGCCTGATCGCGGTTGCGGGGGCGACGTCCTGGGAGTGCCTGCGCGCTAGAGGAGCGGGATCCGGGCGTTCGCCAGAGGGCGGTAGGCGGGGGTCGCTGTGGTGCTCCAGCCTGCCGTGCGCAGTTCGGTGACGACGGCGGTGGCGAGCGCCACGGCGAGCCGCTCCCCCGGGCAGCGGTGGGCCGCCGCGCCGAAGGTGAAGATCACGGGATTCACCCGGCCGGGGTGCAGGGTGTGGGGGTCCGGGTTGACGGCGGGGTCCCGGTTGGCGGCGGCGAGCACCACGAGGAGCTGCTGCCCGGGTTCCACCGTGGAGCCCGCGTGGGTGAAGGACCCGGCGGCGAAGCGGCGGGTGTTCTGGATCGGGGCGTCTTGGCGGACCACCTCGCGCACGAGCGCGCCCGTGTCGGGGGCTTCGGCGCCCCGGGCGAGGGCGACCAGGGTGTTGCCGATGAGCCCGGCGGTGGCGTCGTAGGTCTGGGAGAGGAAGCCGATGGCGTTGGAGAGCAGCGGCCCGAGGTCGACCAGGCCTTCCCGGTCGGCGGCCCGCACCAGCCCGGCGAGCAGTCCGTGCGCCCGGCCGGCGCCGTACCCCTCCCGGATTCCGGCTCCGGACGCCGCCCCCGGCGTGCTGCCCGGCGCCCCCTCCGGGCCCGCGGCGGCGGCCGAGTCCAGTACCGGGCCGAGGAGTTCGCGCAGCCGGACGGCGGCCACCGCGGCCGCCTCCCGGTCCTCGGGGCCCGCCGTGGCGGGGATGCAGCGGACGAAGTCGGCGATCGCGCGGGCCGCCTCGCGGTCGGCGCCCCCGGTCAGCCCGGCGAGCACCGCGACCACCCGCGCCGGGACCCCGAACATCAGCTCCTCGTACGGGACTTCGCCGCCCGCGGCGAGCGCCTCACGGGTGAACCGGGCCGCCAGCTCCCCCGCGTACGCGGTGTCGGCGGCGGCCAGGGCCCCCGCGACGGCCCCCTTCAGGCGGGCCGCCGCCGCACCGTCGGTCATCCGCACCAGCTGCCCGAACACCTCGCCCGCCGCCGTGCCGGCGATCCCGGCCGGAACCGGCTCCGCCACGGGCCGTACCCGCAGGACGCCGCTGCCGAGCACCGCGCGCACCGCGGCCGCGTCGGCCGCCACCCAGGCCCCCAGCGCCTCGTCGAAGGCGAAGGGGCGCTCGGCCACCAGGCGCGCGTAGAAGGGGTAGGGGTCCGGAAGGCGGACGGCCTCGACGGGGCTGACGGTCGTGGTGCTGCTCACTGGTGACTCCTTGTCGAACGGGTGGTGCGGGCCGAGCGGGCGAAGCAGGGGCGGACGGGCGAGGGGCCGGGCGGGTGCAGGAGGGTCAGGCGGGTGCAGGGGGGTCAGGCGGGTGCAGGGGGGTCAGGCGGCCGCCGCGCGGGCCGCCCTGCGCATGTCGAGGGAGCCCGCGATGGCCATCCTCAGCACCTCCGAGGTGCCCTCGTAGACGCGCAGGGAGCGGATCTGGCGGTACAGCCGCTCGGTGACCGAGCCCTGCACGATGCCCGCCGCCCCGAGCAGCTGCACGGCGGAGTCGACGACCCCCTGGGCGGCCTCGGTGGCGTGCACCTTCGCGATGTTGGAGTGCCGGGCGAACCGCCGGCTGCCGCGGTCGGTCTCCCAGGCGGCCCGCGCCACCAGCAGCGCGGCCGCGTTCAGCTGCACCTCCATGTCGGCGAGGGAGGCCTTCACCAGCTGGAGGTCGAACAGGGTGGCCCCGTACGCCTCCCGCCCCAGGACGTGGGCGAGCGCGGTGTCGAAGGCCCGCCGGGCGAATCCGAGGGCCGCCGCGCCGACCGTCGTACGGAACCGCTCCAGCAGGTCGACCGCGACCACGAACCCCTTCCCCGGCCGCCCCAGCAGCGCGTCCGCGGGCAGCCGGCACCCTTCGAAGGACAGGTGCGCGAAGGACCGCGGGGCGATCGCGTCGATCCGCTCGACCCGCAGCCCGGGAGTCGACGCGGGCACCAGGAAGGCGGACAGCCCCAGCGGGCCGGGGCCCTGCCCGGTGCGGGCGATGACGACGAACACGTCGGCGATGGTCCCGTTGGCGATCCAGGCCTTGCGCCCGTCGAGCACGTACGAACCGTCCGCCGCGTCCTTCACCGCCTCCAGCCCCACCGAGGCCACGTCCGAGCCGGCCTCCTTCTCGGAGACCGCGAAGGCCCCGATCAGGGTCCCCGCGGCCATCCCCGGCAGGTAGCGGCGGCGCTGCGCCTCGCTGCCGAAGCGCAGCAGCGGGGTCGCGGCCAGGGCCTGGATGGAGAAGGCGAAGTCGGCGAGGTCCTCCGCGTACGCGAGGGCCTCGCGGCGCAGGCACACCGCGCGGAAGTCGTCCACCGGGGCGCCCCGGGGGTCCAGTTCGGCCAGCCAGCCCGCCGCGCCCAGGGCGCGCACGAGCCGGCGCCCGGCCGCGTCCGGGTCGAGGGCGCGGATCTCCTCCCACAGCACCCGGTTGCTGTCGCACCAGGCCCCGGCCTCCTCGGCGAGGCGGCGGTGGGAGTCCTCGTAGAAGGGCAGGGCGAGGACCTCGGGGTCGAAGCTCGTCGTCAGTTCCATCGTCCGGCTCCTCAGATGACCAGGTCGGCGGGGGTGTCGGCAGGGGCGTCGACGGGACCGGCGGCGGGGGTCCCGGGGGCGGACGCCCCGGAGGCGGACTCCGCCGCGCGGACCCGCTTGACCAGGGCGTGCTCGACGAAGTAGGCGAAGGAGGCGTAGCCGCGCCAGATGCGGCGCCACTCGCGCTGCACGGCCTCCTCGCCGGAACCGCGGAGCACCTCGTCGAGGTAGGCCACGACGATCTCGGCCGACTGGCGGGCGTGGCCCGCCGAGAAGTTGTCGATGGACAGGTGGGCCTCTTCGTAGGAGACGTCGAGGCCGTGGCGGCGCAGCTTCTGGATCTCGTGCAGCCGCATCGCGCCGAGGCCGAACATCTCGATGCCCAGGTTGTAGCCGAGGATCTCGTTGTAGAGGCTGTCGGGGAAGAGCGACAGGCACACCTGGTGGATGGAGAAGCCGTACAGGTGGTCCGGCAGGTCGCCCTGGTGCAGGAACGCCTCCTGCCGGATGTGCGGCAGGTCCATGTCCATGCTGGCCAGCACCTTGTGGATGATCGTGATGTGGTTCTTGGCCATGTCGCCGCGGCCCATCTCGTCCGCGTAGATGGAGAAGAGCAGGTCGTCGCTGCGCCGGCCGCGGCGGCCCAGGTTGCCGATCCGGTGCGCCCAGGTGCCGTCGATGAGGCTGCCGAGGGCGTACGTCGACTGCTCGAAGACCACTTCGTCGCGGGAGGGGATCTCGGTGAGCGGCTCGTACGGATCCACCAGCTTGTCCCAGTAGATCCGCTCGACCCGCTCCATCAGCGCCTCGGGCGTGTACGGGAACCAGCTCGCGTCGGTCAGCACCCCGTCGGCCCCGTGCGCGAAGAGCAGTTCGGCGTCGGCCAGCCCGGCCTGGGCGCGGGCGCGGGCCTGCGGCAGCACGTTCGGGTGGCGCTCGAAGGTGACGAGGCGGTGGAAGAAGCGGCGGTGGTCGCCGGGGTCCTCGGGCTCGCGGACCAGCACGTCGGTGGGCCGCACCGTGGCGAGCCGGCCGCTCCAGGCCCGGGCCGGCTCGTCGCCAGCGGTGGTGGGCACGAGGTCCGCGCCCGCGGGCTCGCCGTCGGCGACGGCCTGCGCCCAGGCGGCCAGGACGGCCGCCTCCCGCTCGTCGAAGATGCCGAACATGGGGCCGCCGAACTTGATGGACTTCAGGAAGCGGCAGGGGCCGCCGTCGCGGGCGGGCCGGATCTGGCGGGCGGTGCGGAACTCCCGTACGAAGGCGGCCGGGTCGAGCCGGCCGTCGTCGAGCCAGTCGGTGAGCTTGCGGGTGCCCAGGCGCACCGCGCGGTGCTGGCGGCCCGCGTGCGGCGCGTGCCGCTCGACGATCCGCGCGACCCGGGCGTCCAGCGACAGCCCGTCGTGCCAGGCGGCGAGCTCGGCGAGGGCCGCGGTGTGCTCGCGTTCCAGGCGTACGAGCAGGCGTACGGCGGCCAGCGCGCGGCGGCGGTCCTCGGCTCCGGTGGGCGACTGCGCGGTGAAGGAGAGGTACTCGGCGAGCAGCGGGCGCACGTCGCTCTCGGCGAGCATCGGCTCGATGCCGAGCAGCAGGTCGTCCAGGCCGAGCGCGTGGGCGGCGTAGTGGACACCGACGACCTCGGGGAGGAAGGAGGCCGGCAGCCGGGACAGGGCCAGGTGGAAGGCGCCGTGCAGGGCGGTGAGCGGGCGGGCGCCGGTCTCGTCGAGGAAGGCGGCGGCCTCCACCCCGGACAGGAACACGCCGTGTCCGACCAGGGCCCGGCGGCGCCGGCCGAGCATGCCGGCCTCGGTGGTGCCCTCGCCCTGGAGCAGCCAGTGCTGCCCGAAGAGGCGGCCGACGATCTCGGCGGGCTGGGTCGCGGCCTGCGAGAGGGTGTCCAGCCAGCAGCCGCCGGTCAGCGCCAGGGGGGCGCGCTGGCGCAGCACGGCCGTGCGCACCTCGGGGTCGGGGTGGGTGCGCAGCGGGGCGAGGACGGCGGCGAGTTCGGCGCGGGCCGCCAGCACCTGGGCCGCGACCTCGTCGGCGTCGGCGGGGTCCCGCAGCTCCGGGTCGTCGGGCTCGGGAGCCAGGAAGGCGGCGAGGACCCGGCGGGCGGCGAGCAGGACGCCCTCGCTCTCCTGGTCGGCGAGGAGCCGGCGGAACAGCCCGGCGGGGGGCAGGGCGGTGATCCGCTCGGCCTCGGCGGCACCGGCCGGGGAGGCCTCGAAGGGGCCGGGCGGCAGGGAGGTGGTCAGGTCGGGCAGGGTGAAGGCGGGCGCGAAGGAGCCTCGCGCCATGTCGAGGGAGGTCTCCTCGCCGGGGGTGAGGGGCACGTTCATGTCAGTGGTCCCCCTGCCGGGTGGAGTCGTCGGCCTGCCGGGCGGAATCGGTCGCGCTCTCGGAGTCGGAGCCGGTTACGGAGTCGGAGCCGGTCACGGAGTCGGAGCCGGTCGCGGAGTCGGAGCCGGTCGCGGAGTCGGGGTCGGTCGCGGTCGCGGTCGTGCTGTCGCCCGCGGGGAGCTTGCGCAGCAGGACGCCGATCCGCACGCCCGGGACGCTGGAGGCGAGCAGGTAGTGCCCGCGGGGCCTCAGCTCCCCGGCCGCCTCCCGGTCGACGAGGTTGATCAGCGGGTCGGCGGCGAAGCAGTGGCCCACGCGCGGGATGTTGTCCAGGAAGAGCTGCTCGCGGGTGAAGCCGGCCTGGCGTTCCTTGAGGACGACCAGCGGCTTGTAGAGGTTGGGGTGGAACACCCCCTGGATGTCGCCGGTCTTCATCCCGGCCTCTTCGAGGATCTGCCGGTTGACCTCGCGGGCGAGGTCGGAGCTGATCTCGTTGGACCAGTCGAGAGCGGCCGGGTCCTGGGCGCCGGCGCCCGCGACGATCTCGTAGGCGTCCGGGCCGAGGGGGTCGGCGCTGATCAGGCACGAGGCGGCGCCGTCGCTGAAGAGCGCGAAGTTCTCCATGCGGACGGCCTCGTCGGTGACCCGGTCGGCGGTGACGACCATGACCCTGCGGTACATGCCGGAGGCGACGTAGGCCTGTCCGGTGCGGATGCCGGCGAGGAGGTTGGCGCAGCGGCCGAGGGTGAGGCCGGTGAAGGCGGCCGCGCCGAGGCCGGTGGCGGCCAGGACGTTCTCCACGAACGCGCCGTGGGTGCGGGGGCCACCGGGGAAGCGGGTGGAGCACAGGATGAGGCAGTCCACGTCCTCCGGGGCGGCGCCCGCGCCGTCGAGGGTGGCGCGGGCGGTCTCGGCGGCGAGGGTCTCCAGGGCCTTGGCGGTGCGGTGGACGGTGCCCCAGCCCCACAGTTCGGCACGGGGAGGCATGCCGAACGTACGGGCGCGCTCCGCCAGGCCGTCGATCGTGGTGTGGGCGGCGGGGAGTTCACCGAGGACGTAGCGGGGCGCGGACAGGTGGACGGCGGAGGCCGCGGATAACGCGGAGGCGGCGGGTGACGCGTACGGAAGGCTCACGGTGCCGGATCGCTCTCTCGGTCGGCGGACGGGGCGGGGGCGGCGGGGGCCAGGAGGGCGTTGGCCTCGGCGTACGGGAGGGCGTCCAGGCCGAAGTCGAAGGTGCCGGACCCGGTGATCTCGCGGGCGGCGCGGACGAGGGCGCCGAGGGCCGCGCGGGACAGGGCCGAGCCGGTGCTGACGCGGCGCACGCCGAGGTCCCCGAGGTCGGCGACGGACAGCTTGAGGGCGCCGGTCATCAGGACGTTGACGGGCCGGTCCACGGCGGAGCAGACCGCGCGGACGGACTCGGCGTCCGGCAGGCCCGGGGCGTAGAGCACGTCGGCGCCGGCGGCCTCGTACGCCTTCAGGCGGCGGATGGTGTCGTCGAGGTCGGGCAGGCCCTGGAAGAAGTTCTCGGCGCGGGCGGTGACGGTGAAGGGGAAGTCGAGCCCCTTCGCGGCCTCGACGGCGGCGGCGACCCGTTCCACGGCTTCGTCGAGCGGGCGCACGGGGTCCTCGTCGCGGCCCGTGGAGTCCTCCACGGAACCGCCGACCAGCCCGGCGGCGGCGGCCAGCCGGATGGTCTCGGCGACGTCCTCGGGGCGTTCCCCGAAGCCGCTCTCCAGGTCGGCGGTGACGGGCAGGCCGGTGGCGTCCACGATCGCGGCGGCGTTGTCCAGGACCTCGGTGCGGCTGAGCCGGTTGGCGCCGTCGGGACGGCCGAGGCTGTGGGCGAGCCCCGCGCCGGTGGTGGCGAGGGCGGCGAAACCGAGGGACGCCAGGATGCGTGCGGTGCCGGCGTCCCAGGGGTTGGGGACGACGAAGGGGCGGGGACCGGTGTGCAGGTCCCGGAAGGCGACGGCGCGCCGGAGTCGGGCGGCGTCGGGAGTGCTGGTCATGGGTTCCTCGCAAGGGCTGGGGTGCGTCGGCCGGTGGTTCAGATCAGCTCAACGTACTCATCTCCGCTGCGGGTTGCCGCCGCGGCCGCGCGGGCCAGGGGGCGCAGGACGGCGGTGACGGCGTGCGGCCGGTCCTCGAAGTAGAAGTGGCCGCCCGGCGTCCAGTGGAGCTCCGGCTCGGCGGCGCACTCGCGGGCCCAGGGACCGAGCGCGGCGGGGCTGACGTGGGGGTCGTCGGCGCCGTTGAGGAGGACGAGCGGGACCGTGAGGGGGGTGTCCGGCGCGTAGCGGTAGCCGGCGACCATCCGGAAGTCGGCCTTCAGGTGCGGCAGGAGCAGTTCCTGGACGGCTTCGTCCTCGATCACCTCGGGGGGCAGTCCGCCGAAGAACCGGACGGCCTCGGTGAAGGCGCGGCCCTCCAGTGCGGCGGCCTCGACCACGCGGGGGGTCGGCAGGAGCGAGGGGGCGGAGCAGCCGGAGGCGACGAGGCCGGCGAAACCGCGGATGCCGTCGAGGCGGCGGGCGACCTCGAAGGCGAGGGCGGCGCCGAAGCTGTGGCCGAAGAGGAGGAAGGGCCGGTCGGCGTCGGCGGCGAGGGCGATGGCGGTGGCGGCGCCGTCGGCGAGCTCGGCGAGGGAGGCGGGGGCCGGTTCGCGGAAGCGGTGGCCGCGGCCGGGCGGGCAGACGGCGAGGATCCGTGCGTCGGGCTCCATGGCGGGCTGCCAGTCGAGGAAGGTCCGGGGGTTCCCGCCTGCGTGCGGGAAGCAGTAGACGCGGGCGGCGGGGTCAGGGCCGGGCGTGGTCTCGGACGTCAGGAACCAGGGCGAGGCAACCACGAGGATCAGCCATTCCTTTGCCGGTCGGTCGGAGGCGGGAGGGGAAGCAGTGCAGTACGGGGCCGTGGTGGTGGATCAGTTCCAGCCAACGTCGTCGGTGGAGGTGGGCTGGGGGGTGGGGGTGGTGCCGGGCTGCGGGTTGTTCCAGCCGACGTCACCGGCGTCACCCGCGACGACGTGCGGGTTCGCGTTGTTCCAGCCGACGTCGCCGAGGCGCAGGTGGCTGACGGAGTCAGCCGTGGCGGCACCGTGGGCGAGGCCGGTGACCGCCGTACCGACGCCGAGGGCGATGCCCGCTGCGGCGAGAACCGCGCGGCCGCGGATTCCCGAAACGCGGCCGGCCCGACGAGTCACCATGTGGTTCTTCCCCATTTTGCCCAGTCCCCTCAAGTCGTTTCGTCTTCGGCCATTCCAGGAACGCCAAACCGAGGCGGGTTTCCGGCGGTGGTGATCTCCGGGGCGCCTTGTCGGTGTTCGTTCCTGCGGTGAGACCAAATCTCCCCTGCCGGGTCACGACGAGGTAGACCTACGATGGCTCCGGTTTACGCATTGCGGGAACCCACGGGGTCTCAACCGCTATAAACAGCTGCATACCGGACAGACAGGGGTGGCACGTGGACGTAGTTAAATACGTCAAAACCGCACAAAGCGGTGCACCTGAAGCGCTGGGCGCGGCCGCGGCGGGGGAACCGCAGGCGTTCTTGCGGGAACTCGCAACGCACCTGGGCCTGCTGGCGCAGGAAGCCGCACAACAGGCGGCCCGGCCCACTCCGGCGCCCGCGGTGGAGTCCCGTCCGGACGAGGAGGTCGTGGGACCCGGAGTGCGGTACCTGCACGGCCTGGGCAGCATCTCGACGGCGATCAACGAGGCACTGGGCGCGGTCCGCCGGGACATCCTCACGGCGCAGCCCGACGGGGCGCGACCGAGCGCGGTGCTGAAGGACGCGCTGGAATCCGTGCGCCGGCACATCTCGGCGGGGATCGCCATGCGGACTCTGTATCAGCACACCACGAGATTCGACGAGGCGACCAAGGAATATGTCCGTGCCGTAACGGAATACGGCGCCCAGGTTCGCACCCTGGAAGAATTCTTTGACCGTTTGATCATTGTCGACGATGTCGCCTTCATTTCGGCGAACGAGGACCGTACCACGGCGATCTCCATTACCGAACCGACTATCGTACGATTTCTTCGCGACACGTTCGACAAGGCCTGGGACCGGGCGAAGCCCTTTCCCTTCGTCCCGCTGCACGCGGCGAAGGCGGCCGACGAGGTCGTCCCGGCGATCCGGGAGTCCATCAGCCGGCTGCTGGTGGAGGGTTACTCGGACAAGGCCATCGCGCGCCGCATAGGCATCAGCGAACGTTCCCTCCAGGCCCACATCGCTGCCATCAAGCAGGAACTCGGGGCCCTGAACCGATTACAGCTCGGCTACCTCCTGGGCCGTAACGAAGCCACCTACGTCCTGTGACCCCGGGGGATCCCGGCACGGGAGCCCGCGCCGGGGCTCCCGCGGGATGGGCCCTCCCCCTCCCCGAGGAGGGGGAGGCTCTCACTCGGGCACGCCCGCCGGGCGCGGGGCCGGCCGGGGGCGTCTGCGGGAGACGGCCACCCCGCCGAGGCAGATGGCGCCGCCCAGCAGGGTCAGCCAGCCCGGGACCTCGTCGAGGACGAACCAGGCGATGACCACCACGACGGCGGGCACGGCGTAGGTGGTCGCGCCCATCTTCCCGGCGGTGGTGCGCGACAGGGCGTAGGTCCAGGTGGTGAAGGCCAGGGCCGTCGGGAAGAGGCCCAGGTAGACCATGTTGAGGGTGGCGGTGAGCGGGGCGTCCGGGACCTGGTCGATGAGCTGCCCGGCGAACGGCAGGGTGCAGACCGTGCCGACGAAGCAGCCGTACGTGGTCACCTGGAGCGGATTCGCGTGCTGCAGGGCGGGCTTCTGCGACACCACCCCGGCGCCGTAGGCGAGCGCGGCGACCAGGCAGAGCAGCACGCCGGTGAGGGAGGAACTCCCGCCCTTGGAGGTGGACATCCCCACGACGGCCGCCCCCACGAAGGACACGCCCATCCCCGCCAGCAGCATCGGCGGGAAACCCTCCTTGAGCAGCCAGCCGCTGAGGAGGGCGATGACGATGGGGCCGATGTTGACCACCATGGCGGCCGTACCGGCGTCGACCCCCTGCTCACCCCAGTTCAGCGTCACCATGTACAGCCCGAACCAGAGCACTCCGGACGCCAGGATCCCGGGCCACGCCTGCCGCGACGGCGGCGGCACCCGTTTGACGAGCAGGACCACCCCCAGCGCGACGGAAGCCGTCAGCAGCCGCCCCAGCGCGAGCGCCCCGGGCCCGAAGTACTCGGCGGACGCGCGGATGGAGACGAATGCGGAGGCCCACATCACGACGGTCACGGCAGCCGCCGACAGGGCACGTTGATCGGTTCTGGACTCGCCAGCCGTTTGATCCATCCCCCGATGTTGGCAGGGATTGCCTTCTGCGGAGGGCGAGTTGGCCCGCATGCGCCCCAACCAGGGTCCACCTCCGGCCACCTCCGGCCAGCCCCGGCCCCGGCACTCCGGGCGGTGCGCGGGCGGCGGGTGAGGGCTCAGGGGGTGGTGAGGAGGGAGCGGAGGCGGGTGGCGTAGGCGTGGGGGTGGGTGGTGTTGCCGTTGTGGCCGCCCGGGAAGGTGTGTATCCCGGTGCCCAGGACCTCCGCCAGGGCAGTCGCGCAGCCGTGGTCGAAGACGGTGGCCGGGGTGGTCGCGCCGACGGCGGCGAGGATGCGGGTCGTCGAGCCGGCCAGGGCGGCGGGGTCGAGGGTGTCCCGGGCGGCGGCGAGGACGTCGTGCTCCAGGAAATATCCGAAATTCGCGCGGCGGCGCCCGTCCATGGGCTGCGGGGTGAGGTCCGCCTCGGTCTCCTGGCGGACGGGGTCTATGCCGAGCGACCGGGCGACCTCGGACAGGGCCACGGCAAGCCCGGCGCCGCGGTAGAGCTCGCGGAGCCCGACCAGCTCCGCTTCGTGCCGTACGCGGTCGGCCGCGGGCAGCAGGCGCGGGGCGACCGGCTCGTGGGCGACGAGGGTGGACACCTGCCCGGGGTGACGGACGGCCAGGTGCAGGCCGATGACCGCGCCCAGGCTGCATCCGAGCATCAGGGCCGGCTCGTCGGTGACGGCGGCCAGCAGCCGGTGGACGTCCTCGGCGTGCTCGGTGAGGGAGGTGGTCCGCCCCGGCTCCGCGAGCCGGCTGCGGGAGAGCCCCCGGCGGTCGTAGGTCAGGACCGTGAAGGCGTCGGTGAGGTGCGGGACCAGGTCCACGGTGCGGTCCGCGTCGCCCTCACCGCTCTGCGAGATCAGCAGCAACGGCCCGGAGCCTTCGAGCCGGTAGTACAGGGTCGCGCCGGGAACGGGGAGCGAGGACATCTGACGGGTGCTGGACATGGTGACGTGACCCCTTCGTGCGATCGGCTTCGTACGTCGGAGCGCGGACCCCTCGTCCACCGCTCTGCGACCACCGTAATCCATCGAGATCGATGCATCAAGAGAGATGAATCGATTCCGATGAATCCATTGCGATGCAGTAGGGTGGAACGGTGGACGGAATCGAACTCTTCCTGCTGGGCCGCGCCTTGATGAAGCTCGGCGAGGAGGCCCTGCCCGAACCGCCCGGCGGCTCCGGCCGGTACGCCGGCGGCACCCGCTCCGTCGTCATCGTCGCCGGGGACATCGCCGCCCACCCGGACACCACCGTCGGCGAGACCGCGCAGCGCACCGGCCTGCCGCAGAGTCAGGTCTCGGGCGCCGTCGCCCGCCTGCGCGAGGCCGGCTCCGTCGAGACGGCGCCCGACCCCGCCGACCGCCGCCGGACGCTGGTGCGGCCCTCCCCCGTGGTCTCCGCACGCGTCGCGGCCGTACGCGCCGCGGGCAGCTCCAAGGTCGAGGAGGCCCTCGCCCGGGCCCTGGGCGAGGAGGGCGCCGAGCGGCTCCCCGAGGTGACGCGGGCCCTGGAGGTCCTCGCCCGCCACCTCGCCGTCCGCCCCGGGCACTGACCCCGGTCGCACGCACCGGCCGCCGGTCACGGACACCGGCCTCCGGTCGAGGGCACTCCCCCGGGCACACCCCGCGGGGTGATCCGGCTCACACCGTGTCACAGCCGCGGTCCCACCGGTGTCTTGAGGCCGAACGGGGCCGAACGGGGCCGGACCGAAGGAGAGAGCCCATGACGCAGCGCACCGAGGTGGTCGTGATCGGCGGCGGTTACGCCGGCGTGATGGCCGCCAACCGCCTGACGCAGCGCGACGACGTGACCGTGACGCTGATCAACCCGCGCCCGGACTTCGTCGAGCGGATCCGCCTGCACCAGCTGGTGGGCGGGACGCACGACGCGGTCCTCGACTACCGCGAGGTCCTCGCCGGGGGCGTCCGGCTGGTGGTCGACAGCGCGACCCGGATCGACGCGGCCGCACGCACCGTGACACTGGCGACCGGCGCCCCGGTCGCCTACGACCACCTCGTCTACGCGGTGGGCAGCGGCAGCGCCGACCCCCGCGTGCCCGGCGCGGCCGAATTCGCCCACCCGCTGGCCGGCCTGGAGGAGGCGAGGCGGCTGCGCCCGCTCCTCGACGCCGCGCCCGCGGCGGCCCCGGTGACGGTGGTCGGAGGCGGCACGACCGGCATCGAGACCGCCGCCGAACTGGCGGAGCGGGGCCGCGCCGTGACCCTGGTCTGCGGCGGGGTGCTCGGGCCGTCCCTGCACCCCCGGGCCCGGCGCGCGGTGGCCCGGCAGCTGGCGAGGCTCGGAGTGACCGTGCTCGCGGGCCCGGACACGAGGGTGACGGCCGTGTCGCGCGACGCCGTGCGGCTCGGCGACGGCCGCGAACTGCCCAGCGCGGTGACCATCTGGACGGCGGGATTCGGCGTGCCCGACCTGGCCGCCCGCAGCGGGCTGACCACCGACGCCTTGGGCCGCCTGCTCACGGACGAGACGCTGACCAGCGTGGACGACGTACGCATCGTCGCGGCCGGTGACTCGGCCGCCCCGTCGGACCTGCCGTTCAGGATGAGCTGCCAGGCCGCCGTCCAGCTGGGCCCGCAGGCCGCCGAGACGGTGCTCAGCCGGATCGCCGGGACCCGGCCCGAGCCCGTCGCCGTGGGGTTCGCCGCCCAGTGCCTCAGCCTGGGCCGCCGCGCCGGCGTCCTGCAACTGGCCCACAAGGACGACACCGTCAAGAAGTACCACCTGGCCGGCCGGCCGGGCGCGCTGGTCAAGGAGCTCATCTGCAAGGGCATCCCCTGGCAGCTGGGGTACGAGGCCCGCAGGCCCGGCGCGCGCACCTGGTGGGCCAAGGACGAGAAGCGCCGGCAGCTGCTGCGCACCGAGCGCGACGCGACACCGGCCACCCCCTGAATCCCCGACCCGTCCCGACCCGCCCCGTCTACGACAAGGACCTCCTGTGGACGCACGCCTGAGCGACCGTGCCGCCGGCCCGGCGACCGACACCTTCGTCTCCCTGCGCAACCTGCTCTTCACCGTCGCCTACGAGATGCTCGGATCGGCCGCCGACGCAGAGGACGTCCTCCAGGAGACCTGGCTGCGGTGGGTCAGGGTCGACCCGGACCGGGTCGACGACCACCGCGCCTACCTGGTCCGGATCACCACCCGCCAGGCGCTGAACCGGCTGCGCACGCTGCAGCGCCGCAAGGAGGCGTACGTCGGCCAGTGGCTGCCCGAACCGCTGCTGACCACGCCGGACGTGGCCGAGGACGTCGAGCTCGCCGAGAGCGTGTCGATGGCGATGATGCTGGTCCTGGAGACGCTCTCGCCGACCGAACGCGCCGTCTTCGTGCTGCGCGAGGTCTTCGACGTCGACTACGAGGAGATCGCGGCCGCCGTCGAGAAGACCCCGGCCGCCGTCCGCCAGATAGCGCACCGCGCGCGCCGGCACGTCGACGCCCGCCGCCCCCGCCGGGCGGTCTCCGCGGGCAGGGCACGGGCGGCCGTGGAGGCGTTCCGGCGCGCGCTCGAAACCAGGGACCTGCAGGACCTCCTCGACGTGCTCGCTCCGGAGGTCGTGCTGGTGAGCGACGGCGGAGGCGTCAAACGGGCCGCGCTGCGGCCGGTCGTCGGCGCCGGGAAGGTGGCCCGCTTCTACCTCGGCGGCTCCGCCAAGGCAGGAGTCACGGTCACCTGCGAGCTCACCGCGGTCAACGGCAGCCCGGCGCTCGTCGTACGCCTGGACGGGGAGATCGACGGCGTCATGGCGGTCCGTGTCGAGGACGCCCGCATCAGCGGCCTCTACTACGTGCGCAACCCCGCGAAGCTCGCCCGCGTCGCCGCGACGACGCCGCTGGCCCTTCGGTGACCCGTGACCCCCTTCGCCCCTGCGGTGAACCCCCGCGCCGTCAGCCGGACGGCGGCGCGGGGACGAAGGACGCCAGGTCCTCGGCGAGCGCGCGGACCACGTCCGCGTGCCGCTCCGCCAGGTAGAAGTGCCCGCCGGGGAAGGAGCGGAAGGTGAAGGCCGCCCCCGTCAGCGCCCGCCACCCCATGGCCTCGGCCACGCTCGCCCGCGGATCGGACTCCCCGCACAGCACGCTCACGGCGGTGCGCAGCGGCGGCCCCGGCTCGTACCGGTAGGTCTCGACGGCCTTGTAGTCGCTGCGCAGCGACGGGAGGATCAGCTCGCGGAACCCCGGGTCCGCCAGCAGTCCGGCGTCGGTGCCGGCGAGTGCCGTCAGCTGCCCGATCAGGGCGTCGTCGCCCTGGAGGTGCAGGGTCTCCTCGCGCTCCACCAGCGGGGAGCGCCGCCCGGACAGGACCAGGCCGCGCGGGCCCTCCCCCGCGCGTTCCCACCGTCGGGCCAGCTCGAAGGCGAGTACGGCGCCCATGCTGTGCCCGAACAGCACCACGGGCCGCTCCCGCCACGGCAGCAGCGCCCGCTCCACCCCGTCGACCAGCCCGGCCACCGTGTCCGGGCCGCTCTCCCCCAGCCGCTCCTGGCGGCCGGGGTACTGGACGGTGAGCACCTCGGCGTGCGCGGCGAGGTCCCGCGAGAACGGGAAGTAGAAGGAGGCGTTGCCGCCCGCGTGCGGGAGGACGACGAGGACGGGGGCGGCCGGGGGGTGCGCCGTCGGGTGGAAGCGGCGGAGCCAGGGGTCGCGGCGGGTACCGGCGGGGGCGGTCATCGCGCTTCCCCGCCGAAGTGGTCGTCGAGCAGCAGCTTCTTCTGCGGCTTGCCCATGGCGTTGCGCGGTACGGAGGCCACGAAGCGGACCTCGCGGGGGCGTTTGTGGACCGACAGGTGGGCGGCGACGAAGTCGGTCAGTTCGGCGCCGGTGACCCCTTCGGCGACGACGAAGGCGACGATCCGCTGCCCGAGGTCCGTATCGGGGACGCCCACGACGGCCGCCTCGCTCACCTTGGGGTGGTCCAGCAGGGCGTTCTCGATCTCGCCCGCGCCGATGCGGTAGCCGCCGGACTTGATCATGTCGATGGAGGCGCGGCCGACGATGCGGTGGACGCCGTCGCTCTCGTCGACGGCCGCGATGTCGCCCGTACGGAACCACCCGTCCTCGGTGTACGCGGCCGCGGTGGCCTCGGGGCGGCCCAGGTATCCGGAGAACAGCGTGGGTCCGGTCAGCTGGAGTTCGCCGATCTCGGCGCCCGGCTCGGCGGCGATGCGGGTCCGGATGCCGGGGAGCGGGGTGCCGACGGTGCCGGGGCGCACCGCGCCGCCGGCCCGGCCGCTGACGGTGATCAGCGTTTCGGTCATGCCGTAGCGCTCGACGGGGCGGTGCCCGGTGAGGCGTTCCAGGTCCCGGAAGACGGGGGCGGGCAGCGGGGCGCTGCCGGAGACCAGGAGGCGGGCCCCGGACAGGGCGCCGGCCGCCTCCGGGTCGGCGGCCACGCGGGACCAGACGGTCGGCACCCCGAAGTACAGGCTGCCGCCCGCGGCGGCGTAGGCCTGCGGGGTCGGGCGGCCGGTGTGCACGAGGCGGCTGCCGGTGCGCAGGGCTCCGAGGACGCCGAGGACGAGGCCGTGCACGTGGAAGAGCGGGAGCCCGTGCACGAGGGTGTCCTGGGCGCTCCACTGCCAGGCTTCGGCGAGGGCGTCGAGGTCGGCCGCGAGGGCGTCGGCGGCGAGGACCACGCCCTTGGGCGGGCCGGTGGTGCCGGAGGTGTACAGGATCAGCGCGGGATCCCGCGGGGAGGCGCCGGGTGCGGCGGAGGGCGGTGCGGCGCGCCGGGCGAAGTCGACCTCGATCCCGACGGCGCCGGAGTCCCTCAGGATGTGGTCGCGTTCGGCGGGGCCGGCGTCGGGGGGCAGCGGTACGCAGGGCACCCCGGCGAGCAGGGCGCCGACGACGGCGGCGACGGTCTCCAGGGAGGCGGTCGCGGTGACGGCGACGGCGGGGGCTCCCGCGATGTCGGCGGCCACGGCGCCCGCCGCGCCCAGCAGTTCCTCGTACGAAGCGGTGCGGCCGGCGACGCCGATGGCGTCCGCGCGGTCGCCGTACGTCCCGTCCAGTGCGGTCAGCACGCGGCAACTCCCTGTCGGTGGTGGGAACCCAGGCTACGTTCCCCCGCCTGACTCCCGGCCGAGCGGTCCCGCCCCACCCCTGTGGGGGGGCGGGGCGGGACCACCACGGCCGTGCGGGACGACGCGCGGGAGCGGTGCCCCGTACCGGTGCCCGGTACCGGTGACCGGGACGGCGTCCGGTACCGGTGCCCGGGACCGTGCCCGGGACGGCGTCCTGCCTAGATGACGCCCTGGGCCAGCATCGCGTCGGCCACGCGCTCGAAGCCGGCGATGTTGGCGCCCGTCACGTAGTCGCCCGCGGCGCCGTAGCGGGCCGCCGTCTCGTGGGAGACCGCGTGGATCGAACGCATGATGCCCGCGAGCTCCTCCTCGACCTTGTCGCGGCTCCACGCCACCCGGCCCGCGTTCTGCGCCATCTCCAGCGCGCTGACGGCGACGCCGCCCGCGTTGGCGGCCTTGCCCGGCCCGAAGGCGACGCCCGCCGCCTGGAACAGGTGCACCGCGTCGGGGGTGGTGGGCATGTTCGCGCCCTCCGAGACGGCCTTGACGCCGTTCGCGACGAGCGTGCGCGCGTCCTCGACGCCCAGCTCGTTCTGGGTCGCCGACGGGAAGGCGACGTCCGCCGGCACCTCCCAGACCCGTCCGCCCCGCACGAAGCGGGCGGAGGGCCCGCGGCGGGCGGCGTACTCGTCGATGCGGCCGCGCTCGACCTCCTTGATCTGCTTGAGCAGGGCGAGGTCGATGCCCTTGTCGTCGACGACGTAGCCCGAGGAGTCGGAGGCGGTCAGCGGGTTGGCGCCGAGCTGCTGGAGCTTCTCGATCGTGTACAGGGCGACGTTGCCGGAGCCGGAGACCACCGCGGAGAGGCCGTCCAGCGACTCGCCGCGGACCGCCAGCATCTCGGCGGCGAACAGCACCGAGCCGTAGCCGGTGGCCTCGGGGCGGATCGCGGACCCGCCCCAGCCCTGGCCCTTGCCGGTGAGGACACCGGCCTCCCAGCGGTTGGTGATGCGGCGGTACTGGCCGAAGAGGTAGCCGATCTCGCGGCCGCCGACGCCGATGTCACCGGCCGGGACGTCGGTGTGCTCGCCGATGTGGCGGGACAGCTCGGTCATGAAGGACTGGCAGAAGCGCATGACTTCGGCGTCGGACCTGCCGCGCGGGTCGAAGTCGCTGCCGCCCTTTCCGCCGCCGATGCCGAGGCCGGTCAGGGCGTTCTTGAAGATCTGCTCGAAGCCGAGGAACTTCACGACGCCGATGTCCACCGACGGGTGGAAGCGCAGGCCGCCCTTGTAGGGGCCCAGCGCGCTGTTGAACTCGACGCGGTAGCCGCGGTTGACGTGCACCCGTCCCCGGTCGTCGGTCCACGGCACGCGGAAGATGATCTGGCGCTCGGGCTCCAGGAGCCGCTCGACGAGGCCGGCCTCGGCGTACTCGGGACGTGCGGCGAGAACGGGGGCCAGGGTGTCCAGGACCTCACGTACGGCCTGGTGGAACTCGGGCTGTGCGGGGTTGCGGCGCTCGATGTCCGCCCGCAGTACGTCCAGCCTGTCCTTGGCGTCGGTCACGTCTGTTTCCTCTCCGATGTCTGTCGGGGGGCGTGCGGGCCCGGCCGGAGGAGCGTACCGCGCCCGGGCTGTGCCCCGGCAAAGCCTCTCCCAAGGCTCTGAACTGGGACTTTGGGCCGCGTCGGATATGTCGGGACGTGGCCGTCGGCGAGCCGTAGGATCACCCCGGACCGGCTCCCCGCCGCTTGGACGGTCCGACGGGGGCGACACGAGCGCGAGGAAGAGGGCTGCGTGGAGACGGCACGGATGGCTTCGCTGATCGCGGCGGTGGTGACGACGGGTCTGGTGAGCGGGCTCTTCTACGGATTCGCGGTGTCGGTCATGCCCGCCCTGCGCGGCGCGGGCGACCGGACGGCCGTGGAGGTGATGCAGCGGGTCAACGTCGCGATCCTCAACGGCTGGTTCCTGGCCGGTTTCCTGGGCGCGCCGCTGTTCACCGGGCTCGCCCTGGTCCTGCACCTGCCCGCGGACGGGCGGGAGGTGCTGCCTCCGCTGATCGGGGCGTTCGTGGCGTGCGTCCTCGCGCTGGTCGTCACGGGGCGGGTGAACATCCCGCTCAACAACGCCCTGGAGCAGGCCGGCCCGGCGGACGGGCTGGCCGACCCGGCCGCCGTGCGCCGCGCGTTCGAGGGCCCGTGGGTCCGCGCGAACGTGTGGCGCACGCTCTTGTGCACGGCGGCGACCGGCCTGCTGGCGTGGGCACTGGTCCTGTACGGACAGTCCCGCTAGTCCCCGGCCGCCGGCGCCGGCCCGCCCCCGGGCCGGCCGGCGGTGTCGCGGCCGTGCAGGAGGAGGGCGCGGGCCAGGGCGGTCAGGGCGGCGGTGCAGAGCAGCGTGCGGATGATGTTCGTGGTGACCCAGGTGCCCTTGAACTTGTCGAGCACCGGGAAGGCGGTGGCCTTCGCCGCGTCGCCGACGGCCGCGAGCTCGTTGTTGAGCGGGATGTTCACCGTGAAGGTGATGACGAGGACGACGAGGTAGGCGGCGGCGGCCGCGCCCGCACAGAGCGCGACCCGGCGCCGCCCGCCGCGGAACTCGACGACCGCCGAGGCCGCCGCGGAGAGCGGCGCGAGCAGGAAGACCGTGCCGAAGAGGCCGTTGCCGTCGATGGCGGCGTTGAAGTGCTGCATGGCGGTGACGTACGTACGGTCGTCGGAGGCGGCCAGCCCCGGCATCACCGAGATGTCGAAGGCGAAGAACAGGCCCGCCATCAGGCCGACCAGTACGGTCGCCAGCCCCAGCAGGAAGCCCGCCGCCCGGGTTCTTCCCCCGCCCTCGTGTCCGCCACCGCGTGGTCGTGACTGTTGCGTTTCCATGGGCGTGTCCTCCCCCGTTGCCGACGGGCCTGGTGCCCGCGCGCGGCCGATGGTGGCATCCCGCCCGGCTGCGCGGCCAGGGTTGTGCCGGGACACGCCGCGGGCGTCCGGGGGCGTGTCCCGGGTACGCGGGAAACCGGCGATCCGATTTCTTTTCCGGATCCACCCGATTCGCAATCGACAAACGGAGTCCGAATACCGAGTACCGCACAGATCTTTATCATCGGATACTCCAGGCCAATTCCAGGCCAATTCCAGGCTCCCTCGATCCAGGCTCCAACGGAATGCAAAAAGGCTGCCGCGATCCGATGCGCATCGGATCGCGGCAGCCTTGAGAGAACGACCTGGGGCGGCTCAGCCGGCCTTTCGGCGGAAGTTGCGGTTCTGGACGTTGGGGCCGTTGAGCCCGTTGATCTTGGACCGTCCTTCCAGGTGAGCCTGCTGCGAGCGGTTGGTGCGGACCTTGCGCTCCAGAGCCTCGCGGAACTTTCGCTTGCTATCGGTCTCAGCGGCGTGGTTTTCCGGCGTATCAGTCATACGTACCTCCTGAGCATTTTCTAGAGCCGTTTTAGTGTGACATCCCAGCAGCGATATGGCGACCCTCTTCCCCCTCGGACTGAACAAATCCGGCCACCCTTCCGACTTTTCACGAAGGGGAGATACGGAAGGCCCGGCCGGCACGCCGGAAAAGCGTGCCGGCCGGGCCGGTGGCGGGCGGGGTGGGTCAGGCGACGTAGTCGGCGAGTTCGGCGGCGAGCGCGGCGTCCACGTTGGCCTTCAGGAGGGTTCCGCTCTCCTCGTGGCTCTCGGCGAGGATCTCCCCGTCGGAGTGGATCCGCGCGACCAGGTGGCCCTCGGTGTACGGGATGAGCACCTCGATCTCGGTCTCGGGGTGCGGCAGCCCGGCCTCGATCCGGGCCAGCAGCTCGGGAACGCCCTCCCCGGTGCGGGCGGACACGACCACGGCTCCCGGCTCGGCCGCCAGCAGCCGCTCCAGGGTCTGCGCGGAGGCGGTGTCGGCCTTGTTGACCACGACGACCTCCGGCACGCCGGCGCCGCCGACCTCGCCGACGACGGCGCGCACGGCCTCGATCTGGGCCTCCGGGTCGGGGTGCGAGCCGTCGACCACGTGCAGGATGAGGTCCGCCTCGGCGACCTCCTCCAGGGTGGAACGGAAGGCGTCGACGAGCTGGTGGGGCAGGTGGCGGACGAACCCGACGGTGTCGGCCAGGGTGTAGGCCCGCCCGGCGGGCGTCTCGGACCGGCGCACGGTCGGATCGAGGGTGGCGAACAGGGCGTTCTGGACGTGGACCTCGGCCCCGGTGAGCCGGTTGAGCAGCGAGGACTTGCCCGCGTTGGTGTAGCCCGCGATGGCGACCGAGGGGACCTTGTTGCGACGGCGCTCCTGGCGCTTGAGGTCGCGTGCGGTCTTCATCTCGTCGATGTCCCTGCGCATCTTGGCCATCTTGTCGCGCAGCCGGCGCCGGTCCGTCTCGATCTTCGTCTCGCCGGGCCCGCGGGTGGCCATGCCGCCGCCCCCGGCGCCGCCGCCGCCCATCTGCCGGGACAGCGAGGCGCCCCAGCCGCGCAGGCGCGGCAGCATGTACTGCATCTGCGCGAGCGCGACCTGCGCCTTGCCCTCGCGGGACGTGGCCCGCTGGGCGAAGATGTCGAGGATCAGGGCGGTCCGGTCCACGACCTTGACCTGGACGAACTCCTCCAGCCGGACCAGCTGGGAGGGGCTCAGCTCGCCGTCGCACACCACCGTGTCGGCACCGGTCCGCTCGACGATCTCGCGCAGCTCCTTCGCCTTGCCCGAGCCGATGTAGGTGGCCGGGTCCGGCTTGTCGCGGCGCTGGATGACTCCGTCGAGCACGAGGGCGCCCGCCGTCTCGGCGAGGGCGGCCAGCTCGGCGAGGGAACTCTCGGCCTCCGCGGCCGAGCCGGAGGTCCACACTCCGACCAGCACCACGCGTTCGAGGCGGACCTGACGCTGCTCGACCTCGACGACGTCGCGCAGTTCGGTCGACAGGCCGGCGACGTGGCGCAGTCCGGTCTCCTCCCGGGCGTCGATGGCGTCGGCGGCGCCGATGGGGCGGGTGGTGGTGCCGGGCTGCTCTGTGGCGGTCATGCGCTTCCTCTCAGAAGGGGTGGGTGGGGTGGATCACTGGTTCAGACGGCCGGTGAGTCGGATGTCCGCGGAGGACGATCCGACGGTGACCGTGCGGGGGCCGGGGGCGTTCTGCCAGGCGTGCCCGCGGGTGTCCCAGTACTGGAGCCGACGGGCGTCGACGGGCAGGGTGACGCGTTTCTCCTCGCCCGGCTCCAGGGAGACCTTGGTGTAGGCGGCGAGTGCGCGGACGGCCTGCGGGGCGGAGACGAGGCCGCTGGGGCCGAGGTAGACCTGGACCGCCTCCTTGCCCGCGACGGAGCCGGTGTTGCGGACCGTGACGTGGACGGCGGCACCCGCGCCGGTGCGTTCCACGGCCAGGTCGCGGTAGTCGAAGGTGGTGTAGGACAGGCCGTGCCCGAAGGGGAAGAGCGGGGCGACGCCCTGCTGTTCGTACCAGCGGTGGCCGACGTTGACGCCCTCGCTGTACGTCTGCTTGCCGCCGACGCCGGGGAAGCGCTCGGGGTGCCCGGCCATCGGCTGGGCGCTCTCGGAGGCGGGGAAGGTCTGGGTGAGCTTGCCGCTGGGGTTGGCGTCCCCGTACAGCAGGGCCGCCGTGGCCCGGGCCCCTTCCTGGCCCGGGTACCACATGTCGAGGACGGCCGCGGTGCCGGCGAGCCACGGCATCAGCACCGAGGAGCCGGTGTTGAGGACGACGACGGTGTTCGGGTTGGCGCGGGTGACGGCGGTGACGAGCTCGTCCTGGCCGTCCGGCAGGGAGAGGGAGGGGCGGTCGTAGCCCTCGGAGCCCTCGTCCTGGACGAAGACGACCGCGGTCCGCGCGGCGGCCGCGGCGGCGACGGCGCGGTCGAGGTTGCGCGCGGCCTGCTCCGGGGTGACCCAGGTGAGGTCGACGGACAGCGGGCGGTCGGGCCACGCCCAGCCGTTCATGGACAGTTTGTGCGTGCCGCGGGTCAGGCGCAGGACGACGCTGGTGGTCTCGCTGAAGGAGTCGGCCGCGTAGACGGGGCTCTGGCCGTCGATCTGGAGGACGGCCAGGCCCCCGTCGACGCGCAGGCCGATGCGGTAGTCGCCGTCGGCGGGGACGGTCAGGGTGCCGTCGTAGAAGGTGCGGTCGCCGCCCGGGTCTAGCTGCCTGCCGCCCGTGAACGCGGGGCTGAGCTGCTCGGCGGTGAGCGGTGTGCCGAGGCGGTCGACACCCGGCTCGTAACGGACGGTGGCGCCGGATCCCGCGCGTTCGCGCAGGGCGTCCAGGGGCGCCCCGGCACCGTCGGGCACCACGTGCGCGCTGCCCAGGCCGGACACCTTGGGGCGCAGGGCGCTGTCGCCGATGACGGTGAGGTCGGAGCCGGCCGGGCCGGTGAGGGGCAGGGCCGGGCGGCCGGCGACGGTGGTGTTGCGCAGCAGGACGGCGCCGTTCTCGGCGATCCGGCGGGCGGTGTCGCGGCCGGCCTGTGCGTCGCGCGCGGGGCGCGGGCGGGCGGCGTCGAGGAGACCGAACCGTTCCATCTGCCCGACGATGCGGGTGACGGAGCGGTCGAGGGCGGCCTGGGGGACGGTGCCGTCGCGCAGGGCGGCGCGCAGGGCGGCGCCGAAGTGCCTGGCGTCGGGGACCGGGTCGGTGGGCTTGCCCATCTCCAGGCCGAGTTCCTGGTCCAGGCCCTTGGTCAGGTCGGTGGTGGCGTGGGTGGCGAGCCAGTCGGACATCACCCACCCCTTGAAGCCCCACTGTTCGCGCAGGACCTTCTGCAGGAGCTGGTCGTTGCCGCAGGAAGGGGTTCCGTTGACGCCGTTGTAGGAGCACATGACGGCGGCGGCACCGGCGTCGACGGCGCTGCGGAAGGCGGGGAGTTCGACTTCCTGGAGGGTCTGCTCGTCGATGGAGGCGTCCACGGTGAAGCGGTCGGTCTCCTGGTTGTTGCCCGCGAAGTGCTTGACCGTGGCCATCAGGCCCTGGCTCTGGATGCCCTTGATCTCGGCGGCGGCGGTGCGCGAGGTGACGAGGGGGTCCTCGCTGAACGTCTCGAAGTTGCGGCCGCCGTGGGGCACCCGGATGGTGTTGACCATCGGTCCGAGGACCACGTCCTGGCCCAGGGCGCGGCCCTCGTGGCCGAGGACGGTGCCGTAGGCGGTGGCGAGGGAGTCGTCGAAGGTCGCGGCGAGGGCGGTCGGGGTGGGCAGCGCGGTGGCCCGCACCCCGTTGAGGCGGACCCCGACGGGGCCGTCGGAGGCCTGGAGCGGCGGTATGCCGAGGCGGGGTACGCCCGGCAGGTAGCCGACGCCGCGGGCGAGGGGGCCGCCGGTGGGACCGGCCGTCCAGTGGACGAAGGACAGCTTCTCGTCGAGGGTCATCCGCGCGACCAGCGCCCGGACGCGGGGGCTGCCCTCGGTGGCGGCCTCGGCGGCGTGGCCGGCGGCCGGGGTGAGGAGGCTGCCGGTGCAGAAGAGCGCCGCGCAGACGGCCAGCACGCGAGCGGCCCGGCGCGGGCCCCGCCGCCCACGGCTGCGGAGTCTGCTGCGGAGGCGGGATATCGGGTCCCCTGGCGTGCGGGACGGCATGTGGTCTCCCTGGGTGTGGGCGCGCAGTTGCCCCGGGACGGACGCCGGGTACGCGCACCACCACGCTTCCGGAGATCCGCCCGGGGGGCGAGGTTCCCCGGCCACACTGTTCGGAGTAGGCGGTTCCGGTGCTGTTCGGCCGTGCGGGGAAAGGGATCCGCGGGGGCCGGCGGCCCGCGGCGGGCGCCGCGGAGGGCGACCGCGGGGCCCGTACGGGCTCGGGCGGGCCCCGGGTGGTGGCCGGGTCACCACCCGGTGCGGTACGCGCCGGCGGTGACCCGGGACCGGGCGGCCACCCCGGCCGGCRCCGGGAAGTGTGGTTCCGGCCTACCTGGGCGCCGGCCGGTACGGGGGTGACGGTGGAGGGACCCAATGACCTGCCCCGGCCCCCACGTTCCGGGGTGCAGAACGCGAGGAGCGCCATGAGGGCCATCCGCCCGGTGGAAGCCGAGACCCCGACACGTGATCAGTCCGCGGAGGTACGGGCGCTGTGCACGTCGGTGCTGGGGTCGCTGCGCCGCCGGGACCAGCGTCACAAGGGCGAGCTCTACGTGCACGGGCTGCTGAACACCCCCGGCCGCAAGACGATGCGCAACCTCGCCGCGACCACGGGCCGCCGCTCGGCGGAGCAGAGCCTGCACCACTTCATCAGCTGTTCCACCTGGGACTGGTCTCCGCTGCGAGCGGAGCTGACGGCCGGGCTGGAGCGGCTGCTCGCGCCGCGGGCCTGGGTGGTACGGCCGCTGGTGATCCCGAAGACGGGCCGTCATTCGGTGGGCGTCGGGCGGCGGTTCGTCCCGCAGCTGGGGCAGGTGGTCAACAGCCAGCACGGATACGGGCTGTGGCTGGCCTCGGGCGCGGGCGCGGCGCCCGTCAACTGGCGGCTGTCGCTGAGCGGCGACTGGCTGGACGACACGGAGCTGCGCCGGCGGGCCGCGATACCGGAGGACTCGGCGGATCCGCGCACGGCGGAGGCGCTGGCCGTGGACATGGTGCTGGAGACGGCCGGATGGGGCGCCTCCGCGCTGCCGGTGGTGGCGGACGCCCGGGAGGAGGGCGTGCTGCCGCTGGTGGAGGCGTTCTCCCGGGCGCGGCTGCCGTTCCTGATCCGGGTGGGAGCCGGTACGGGGCTGCTGGCGCCGAGCCTGTCCGCGGGGCGCAGCCGGGCGGTGGCCGGGTCGGCGGGCGGGCTCGCGGAACTGGCGCGCTCCCAGCGGCGCCCCGTGCAGTGGCACGACCCGGCGTGGCCGGGGCACACCCGGACCTCGCTGGTGGGGCTGCTGCCGGTGCGGCTGCCCGGCGGGCCGCCCGGACCGTCGGCGCTGACCCTGGTCGGGGTGTGGGATCCGGACCGCCGGGAGGTGGCGGAGCTGTGGCTGACCGGCATGTCGGGCGCCGGCCGGGGCGCCCTGCTGGGGCTGGGCCGGCTGATCGGGCGGGCCGACGCCGACTTCCGCGGGACGAGCCTGTCGGTGGGGGCCCTGGACTTCGAGGGGCGTTCGTACCACGGCTGGCACCGGCACGCGACGCTGGTGTCGCTGGCGCACGCCTCGCGGCTGCTGGGCGGCGGCCTGCACCTGGGGGGCGGGCAGGTCACGTCCGCACCGTTGCAGGGGGGCCGGCGGGTTCGGGGTCGAGGCAGGTGCGCGCCCGTTGCAGCCGCAGGGCGAGCTGGAGTTCCAGTGCCTGGTCCGGATGCTGCCAGTCACGGCCCAGCAGCTGGGTGATGCGCTCCAGGCGGCGGGAGACCGTGTTGGGGTGGACGTAGAGGATCTCGGCCGCACGGGTGGGACTGCCCGCGGCGCTGAACCAGCCCTCCAGGGTCTCCACCAGGTTGCCGAAGCGTTCCGCGTCGTGGTCGAGGAGGGGGCCCAGGGTGCGTTCGACGAATCCGGCGACGTCGTGGTCCCCGGCGAGGAGCATGCCGAGGAAGCCGAGGTCGCGCGCGGCGGCGGAGCGGCCCGTCCCGCCGAGGGCGACGAGGGCCTGGAGGCAGCGCACGGCCTGCTGGTAGGCGGTGTGGACGGCGTCGGCACCCCGGGTGGGACCGCACGCCCCGGCGGTGACCTGCTTGCCGGTGGCCGCGGCGAGGGCGGCGCGGACCTCCTCGGCGACGGCCGCCGCGTCCTCGCCGGGCAGCAGCAGGACGAGCCGGCCGGCCTGGACGGTCTTCATCCCGCGCCGGTGGCGGACGTAGCCGCTGGCCCAGCTCTCCACGAGGCCGGTGGCCCCGGTCTGCGGGTCCGCGACGACCACGACGTGCGGGCGGTGCAGTTCGGCGGCGAACCGGCTGGCCCGTTCGACGAGCCGCTCGGGCGGCCCGTCCCAGGTGGTGAGGTCGGCCAGCAGGTCGTCGTGGACCTGCCCCTCGACCGCGCCGGCGCGCTGTACGACGAGCAGCAGCGACACGGTACGGGCGTAGGAGACCAGGAGCTGGTCGGCGGGCGCCCCGGCGCCGGCGGCCGGGTGGAAGAGCAGGCATCCGATGTCCTGCGAACGCACGGAGAGCGGGACGACCCAGGTGCCGTCGGACAGTGGGCAGGCGACGCCGGTCGCGGCCGCGTTGAGCCGGACGCGGGCCAGTTCCGCGTCGTCCGTGCGCGGCAGGCGGCCGTGTTCGGCGAGCCGTTCGCCGCCCTCGCCGCGGACGGCGAGGCTGCCGCCGAGGTCCGCCGCGGCGCGGGCGAGGAGCGCGTCCAGGCCGAGGCCGTCCAGGACGAGCTTGGCCAGGTCGTTCTGGACCCGGTGGGCGCGCAGGGCCTCGCTGAGGGAGGCGCGCACCCGCACGTCGGCGCGGGCCAGTTCGGCGTTGGCGGTACGGACGTCCTCCAGGGTCCGGGCGGTCTGGACGGCACTGGCGGAAAGGTCGGCGAGGGAGCGCATGAGGGCGACCTCGTCGGGGGTGAAGTGGTGGATGCCGCGCGCGGCCACGTACAGGTGCCCGATGTGACGGCCGTCGGCGCACAGCGGGACGCCGAGCACGGCCTGCAGGGCCTCGGCGTGCAGGACCTCGTCGAGGGCGGTGGCGTGGGTGGTGCGGTCGTCGGCGAGGTGGTCGGCGGTCCAGAAGGGGGCGGGCGGTTCGCCGGGAACGGCGGCGGGCACGGCCCCGGCGGGTATCCGGTAGCCGACGGTGAGGGCGCTGACCGCGCCGTCGGCGGTGGTGAGGGTGGCGTCGCCGGTGTCCTCGTCGACCAGGACCGTGCAGGCGAGGTCCATGTTGGTCATGAGGCGGGCCCTACGGGTGATCAGGCGCAGGGTCTCGTCGAGACCGCCCGGGCTGCTGAGGTCGCGTGCGGCGTCGACGAGGGCGGCGAGTTCGGCCTCGCGCCGGCTGCGCCGTTCGAAGAGGGCGCTGACCTCGCGGGCCAGGAACGTGGCACGTTCGAGCCGTTCGGTGCGCGCGGCTCCGGCGCCGGACCGGGCGCCGGCGAGGAGCTGGTCGTAGGCGCGGGCGGGCGCCTCGCCCGCCAGGAGTTCGAGGACGCGCAGTACGTCGTCCTCGGTCTGGGAGTCCTCCCCCGTCATCGCTACCCCCCTGGGACGAAATCAGCCGATCTGTTCGGTGGCCGGGAACGTAACGTCCGCCGCGAAGGGGCGTCAACCGGACTCCGGGGCCTTCGCGGCCGCCCGGCCGGGTGGTGGCCCGGGCACCTCCGGCGGCCCCGGCGGGGCCTTCGCCGGGTGCCCGCGCCACCTTGGCTCGTGCCCGCCCCGGTTCTACGCTGACCGGTTCGCGCCGGGAGCGGCCCCGGCCGCCCGTACCGGACGGCCGGGGCGGCTCCGCGCGGATGCCGTACGGGGGGCGCGTGCGGACTGTCGCGTTCCGGTGGGCCGCGAGCGGACCTCGGCCGGACCTCGGCCGGACCTCGGCCGGGGCTCCGACGGATCTCAGGCCGCGGGCCGGGCCACCGCGGTGAGCAGCAGCCCGTCGTGGACCGTGCAGCGGCCGGCGAGTTCGCCCACGCTCCGGCCCCCGGTCTCCGGGCGGGTCCCGCGCGGCCGGGCGGTGAACCGGCGGGCGACCGGGTCGAGGACGACGCCGGCGTCCTCGAAGCCGAGACGGCGCCCGGTCAGCGGCGACCAGGCCTTGTGCACGGACTCGGCGGCCGCCCGAGGAGGGTGAGCGCCCGGTGCGCGCGGACCCGTACGGTCGCGTACGCGCGGCGCCGGACGGCGACGGCCGGGCGGACCGCCGCCCGTTCCTCGGGGAGGAGCGGTTGCGGCGGGAACTCGGCCGTGGTGTCGACCGCGCCCGCGCCCGGCGGGAGGATCTCCCGGATCACGGCGCGGCCGGGCACGGCCGGATCAGGCCCGGACGGATCAGGCCCGGACGCCGGTGAAGAGGCCGCGCCCGGAGGGGCCGCCCTCCTGGAACTCGACGGCCAGTCCGGCGCGGGTGAAGGCCAGTTCGTAGGCGGCGCGGGTGAAGAGGGTGATGCGGTGGCTCTCGCTGAGGTGGGTGATGTCGCGGCCCGGCTCGGCGATGAGGTAGTGGACGTCGATGCGGGTGGCGTCGTCCTCCAGGCGCGAGTGCGAGACGCGGGAAATGGTCTTGCCCTCGGCCTCCACCACGGACGCGCCGATGTAGCCGGGGGTGAAGGTCTCGGGGAACCACCACGGTTCGACGACGACCACCCCGCCCGCGGGGTCCAGGTGGGCGGCGAAGCGGGAGAGCGCGGCGTCGAGTTCGCCCTGGTCGCGCATGTGGCCGATGGAGCTGAACATGCAGGTGACGGCCGAGTAGGTGGTGCCGAGCGCGAAGTCGCGCATGTCGCCGGGGTGTACGGGGACGCCGGGGTTGCGGCGGACGGCGATCTCCCGCATGTCGGGGGAGAGTTCGAGGCCCTCGGCGGTGCCGAAGGCGGCCGCCAGGTGTTCGAGGTGCAGTCCGGTGCCGCAGGCCACGTCGAGCAGGCTGCGGGCGCCGGGCACGCGGGAGGTCACCAGGTCCGCGAGGTCGGCGGCCTCGCGGGCGTAGTCCTTGCCCTTGCCCTGGTGGACGAGGTCGTAGAGGCGGGCGATGCCGCCCGTGTAGCCGTCGTCCGGTCGGGCGGTGGCAGTGGCGGTGGCGGTGGCGGTGGTCACGTCGGGTCTCCTTGGCCGGGGTGAGCAGCTGTGGGGGATGCGGAGCGGGCGGCCCGGTGGCGGGCGGCGAGCCGTTCCAGGGTGGGGACGAGCGCGGCGGGCGACGGCGCGGCCAGGACCTCCTCGCGCAGCCGGCGGGCGGCCGCGGCGATGGAGGGGTCCGTGAGGGCCCGTACGACGGCGTCGCGCAGGGTGGCGGCGTCCAGCTTGGCGGGGGGCAGGTCGATGCCCGCGCCCTGTTCGGCGTGGAGTTCCGCCTTCAGCGGGGCGTCCCACAGGGAGCCGACGATGATCTGCGGCACGCCGTGCAGGGTGGCGGTGTAGCCGGTGCCGGCGCCGCCGTGGTGGACGACGGCGGAGCAGGTGGGCAGCAGGGCGTCCATGGGGACGAAGTCGACGGCCCGGATGTTGGCGGGCAGCGCGTCGCGGTCCTGGAGCTGGCTCGCGTCGAGGGTGGCGACGATCTCGGCGTCGATGTCGCCGAGGGCGTGCAGGAGTTCCTCGAAGGGGACGGCGTCCCGGCCGTAGGTCTCGCGCGCCGATACGCCGAGGGTGACGCAGACCCGGGGCCGGGCCGGCGGGGCGTGCAGCCAGCCGGGGATCACCGACGGCCCGTTGTACGGGACGTAGCGGACCGGCAGGACCTCGCCGGGCACCGGCAGGCGCAGGGCCTCGGGGGCCGGGTCGATGGTCCACATCCCCCCGATGAGCTCCTCGACGGCGGCGGCGTCGGGGGCGTGGCCGAACCGTTCCAGGGTCCAGGTGAGCCACTCGGCCATGGGGTCCTCGCGGAGCTCCTGCGGCCGGCCGGCGCTCAGTTCGAGGAACTGCCGGCGGGCGTGGGTGATGACGTCGGGCCCCCACAGCAGGCGGGCGTGGGCGGCGCCGACGACGTGCGCGGCGATCGGCCCGGCGTAGGTGAAGGGTTCCCACAGGACGAGGTCGGGCTGCCAGGCCCGCGCGAAGGCGACCAGGTCGTCGATGGTCGTGTCGCCGTTGAGCGGAGCGAACGACATGGCCGTCATCATGGTCTGCTGCCCGAGGGCGTGCTCCCAGCCCAGCGGACCGCCGCGGGTCTCGGCGAAGTCGAGGCCCTGCTGGTAGGGGGTGGGGTCGCCGCCGATCCGGGTCATCAGCTCGACGATGGAGTCGAGGTCTCCGACGGGGACCGCCGTCAGCCCCGACCCGTTGATCACCTCGGTGAGGGCGGGCTGGCTGGCGACCCGTACCTCGTGTCCGGCGGCGCGCAGCGCCCAGGCCAGCGGGACCAGGTTGTAGTAGTGCGTGTTGTGCGCGAAGCACGTGATCAGGACGCGCACGGCAGCGTCTCCTCCTCGGTTCCGTCGGCGGGGTCGGCGGTGACCGGCCGGRGGGCCGGGGCGCGCAGTACGGGCGAGCGCGGACGGACGACCGTCCCGCCGGCCGCGCGCAGCCCGGGCCGGGTTTCGGCGAGGACGCGCAGGGCGGCGCGGGCGACGGCTCCGACGAGGTGGGCGCCGGGCCCGGGGTACGGGTCGGCCGGGAGGCCGAGGGGCGGACCGTCGGCCGCGGCCCGCGGGTCGCGGCCGACGGCGGCGACCAGGACCGTGACGTGGGCCCCGGCGGGCAGCTCGTGCCCGGCGAGGGTGACGGCCTCGCGCGCGGTACGGGTCCGCAACCGCACCGGCGGCGCGTCGCGCAGGGTCGAGGCGATGGCGGCGGCGGCTCCGTCGGGGCGGCCGGCCGGACCGAGCCGGCTGCCCGGCTCGGCGAGCAGCCGGCCGACGGCGTGGGAGAGCAGGACCACGGTGGGTTCGGCGCAGCTCACGGCCAGGGCCAGCGCGGCACGCAGGACGTCGGCGCGCTCGGCGCGCTCGGCGCCAGTATCGGCTTCGGCTTCGGATTCGGCTTCGGACTCGGCTTCGGGCAGGGCGTCGGCGAGGAGGGCGGCCAGGGAGCGTTCGGCGGCCTCGCCGGCCTCGGCGACGGCGTGGGTCTGGGGGCAGAGCAGGCCGTCCATGGCGTGGCGGCAGCCGGACAGGTGGCGGACGAAGTCCCCGTGGACGGCTTCGGGCAGGCCGAGTTCCGCGGCGAGGACCCGTCCGACGAGGGGCCGGGCGAAGTCCTCGGCGAGGTCGAAGCGCGGGCCGAGTCCGGCGAGGAGCGTACGGGCCGCCGCGTCGGTCCGCCGCTCGACGGACGCCGGGTCCCCGGCCCGCAGGAGGGGCCCGCCGAAGGCGGTGAGGGCGTCCAGCCGCGCGGCGTCCGCCCGGTCCGGGGTGAGGGCGGGGCTGCGGTAGGGCAGCGGGTCGCCGCCGCCTGTCGCGTCGGCGGGGCCGGGCCCCTCGAAGGCGGGGTGGCTCAGGACCTGTCGCGCGACGGCCGGGTCGGCGGTGACCCAGGTGTCCAGGAGGGTGCTGTGGTACAGGGGGCCGAGGGCGCGGACCCGCTCCTCGTACGGGTACGGGTCCTCGTCGCCCGCCCGCAGGAGGAGGCCGTAGGGGTCGTCCTCGATGCCCGCGAACCACTGGGCGGCCCGGGTGAGTTGGTTCCTGCGGGCGCGGCGGGCGGTGTCCCGGGCCGACGCTCCCCCGTTCAGCGTCTCGGAGGTCATGCCTCTCCTCGTCGTCGGTTGCCGCCGAACAGCGCGTCCAGCCAGCCGTCGACGGCACGGGCCGTGGCCGGGGCGTGCTCGGTCATCATCGTGAAGTGGTTGCCCGGGACGTCCGTGACGGTGTGGGCGGCGTCCCAGACGGACCGCCAGTCCTCGTCGGGGTCGGTCCAGTCGGCCATGGGCAGGGTGGCGCGCAGGTGCAGGACCGGGGCGCGGGTGGGTCGCGGCGTCCAGCCGAGGAGCAGCCGGTGGTAGGCGCCCATGGCGGTGAGCCGGGTGTCGTCGGGCGGTACGGGGCTGCGGTCCATGGCCCAGCGCAGCATGACGTCCCGCCAGACGCCCATCGCGCCGGGCGCGCCGGGGGTGTAGACGTCGGCGAGCACGAGGGCGGCGGGGCCGTCGCCCCGGGCTTCCAGGTAACGGGCGAGCGCGTGCGCGGCGTTGGCTCCCGCGGAGTGGCCGACGAGCGCGAACGGCCGGCCCGCCGCCAGTCCGGCGACGGCCTCGGCGTGGGCCGCGCACAGGGCGTCCAGGGAGCCGGGGAGTTCCTCCCCGGGCCGGAATCCGGGCTGCGGGAGGGCGGCGACGGTGCGGCGGCCCGCCAGGGCCGCCGCGAGGGGGGCGAACTCCGCGGGACCGGAGACGGCCGCGGTGCCCGCGACGCCGATGAGCAGCGGCCCGTCACCGGCGCCGTCCGGGCCCTGCGCGAGGGGTACGGGTCGTACGCGCGCGGGCCGTTCACGGGTGAAGACGGGGCGCAGGGCGGCGACGGCGCCGAACGCTTCGACGGCTTCGGCGATCCGGCCGTCGCGGACCGCGTCCCGGTACAGGGCGGCGAGGGTGCCGGGCCGGGGCGGCGCGTCGGGGCCGTCCTCCAGGCCGTCGGGGCCGTCCTGGAGGAGGTCCAGGAGGTGGCGGGCGAGGGCGGCCGGGGTGTCGTGGTCGAAGAAGGCCTCGGGGGCCGGGTCCAGTCCGGTGCTGCCCGCCAGGCGGCGCCGCAGGTGGGTGACGGCGAGCGAGTCGAAGCCGATGAGCGTGAAGCGGGCGTCGGGTTCGACCTCGGCGGCGTCCGCGTGTCCCAGGACGGCGGCGGCCTCGGCCCGCACCAGGCCGAGGAGGGCGGTGTGCCGCTCGGCCGGGGGCAGCGCGGCGAGGTCCCGGCGCGGGTTCCGGGGGGCGGGTGCGCCGGGCGCCGGGTCCGCGGCGGGTGCGGCCGGTACGCCGCCGGGTGCGGCGGGGACCAGCGGGGTCAGCAGGGGGCTGGGCCGGTACGCGGTGAAGCCGTCGGCGAAGCGTTCCCAGTCGGTGTCGGTGACCGTGGCGGTGGCCTCGCCGGCGGCGATCTCCCGGAACAGCGCGGTCAGCGCCTCCTGCGGGTCCATGGGCCGTACGCCGCGCCGGGTCAGGTAGGCGGCGCCCTCGCCGTCGCCCATGCCGCCGCCGCCCCACAGGCCCCAGGCGACGGAGGTGGCGGGCAGGCCCTCGGCGTGGCGGCGCAGGGCGAGGGCGTCGAGTCCGGCGTTGGCGGCGGCGTAGGCGCACTGGCCGGCGCTGCCCCAGACGCCGGCGCCCGAGGAGTACAGGACGAACGCGTCGAGGGCGTGGGTGCGCGTGAGTTCGTCCAGGTGGCGGGCACCGTCCAGTTTGCCCGCGTAGACGTCGGCGAAGGTCGCGGGGCCGGCCTCCGTCAGGGGGCTGACCTGGGGGACGCCCGCCGCGTGGAAGACGGCGGTGAGAGGGGCGTCGGCCGGCACCTGGTCGAGGAGGTCCGCGAGCGCGGCCCGGTCGGCGAGGTCGCAGGCGGCGAAGGTCACCTTGGCGCCGAGGGCGAGGAGTTCGGCCTCAAGGACGTCGGCCCCGGTGGCGCGCCGGCCGCGCCGGCCCACGAGCAGCAGGTGCGCGGCGCCCTCGGCGGCGAGCCGGCGGGCGAGGTGACCGCCCAGGGCACCGGTGCCGCCGGTGACCAGGACGGTGCCGGAGGGACGGTAGGGGCGCTGCGCGCGGGGCGCGGGGGCTGACGTCAGGCGGCGCCCGTACGCGCGGCCGTCGCGGACGGCGATCTGGTCCTCGGGGCCGCCGAGGGCCGCGGCGAGGATCCGCCAGTCGGCGTCGTCGGCGTGCTCGGGCAGGTCGGCCAGGCCGCCCCACAGGGCGGGGAGTTCGAGGGCCGCTACCCGGCCGAACCCCCACAGCTGGGCGGCCGCCTGGCGGGGGCGCTCACCGGGGGTGAGGGCGACGGCCGACCGGGTCGCGCACCACAGGCGGGTGGTCGGGGACGTGTCCGCCAGGGCCTGGACGAGGGCCAGGTTCGCCCGGACCCCGGCCGGGACGGCGCCGGTGGCGGCCCGTTCCCGTTCGTCGGCCGCCAGCAGGGAGAGGACGCCCGCGACGGGTGCGGCCGGGTCGGCCGCGGCGGCCCGCAGGGCCTCGGCCAGGGCGGCCCGGTCGGTCCGGTCGGCGTCGACGGCCAGCCGGCGTACGGCGGCCCCGCGCGCGGTGAGGGCCCGTACGGCGGCGGCGGCGAAGGGGGCCGCCGCGGCGGAGGCGGAGTCGCCCGGCGCGGGTTCGACGAGCAGCCAGGTGCCGGTGAGGGGCTCGGGGCCCGGGTGCGGGGCGGGCAGCGGCTGCCAGGTGACCTGGTGGCGCCGGGTGCCGCCCGCCGCCGGGCCGCGGCCCCGGGGGCCGGGGGCGATCCAGAACCGCCGGTGCTGCCAGGCGTACACCGGGAGGGGGAAGGGCCGGGCGCGGGTCCCCTCGAAGAGGCGGGCCCGGTCGACGGCGGCGCCCCGGCTCGCGGCGACGGCCACGGCGCGCACCAGGGTCTCGCCCTCGGGGCGGCCGCGGCGCAGCACGGGGACCAGGACGGGCTCGTCCCCGGGCGCGCCGGCCGGGATCGCGGCGAGGGTCTCCTCCGCCATCGCGCACAGCACGCCGTCGGGGCCGAGTTCGACGAAGGTGGTGACGCCCATCGCGTGCGCGGCGCGCACCCCGTCGGCGAAGCGTACGGCCGCGCGGACGTGGCGGGCCCAGTACGAGCCGTCGCGCAGTTCCCCGCCGGTGGCGCGCCGGCCGGTGACGTTGGAGATCACGGGGATGCGGGGTGCGCGGTAGGTGAGGCCGTCCGCGAGGGTGCGGAACTCCTCCAGCATGGGGTCCATGAGCGGGGAGTGGAAGGCGTGGCTGACGGTGAGCCGCTTGGTCTTCCTGCCGCGCCGGGCGAGCGCCGCCCCGACCTCATCGACGGCTTCCTCGGTGCCGGAGACGACCACGGAGCGGGGGCCGTTGACGGCGGCGACGACCGCGACACCGCCGAGGCCCGCGAGCAGTTCGTCCACCTCGTCCTCGGTGGCCCGTACGGAGAGCATGGTGCCTCCCGCGGGCAGGGCCTGCATCAGCCGGCCGCGGGCCGCGACGAGGGCGCAGGCGTCGTCGAGGTCGAGTACCCCGGCGACGTGGGCGGCGGCGATCTCGCCGACCGAGTGGCCGAGGAGGACGTCGGGCCGCATGCCCCAGTGTTCGAGCAGCCGGAACAGGGCGACCTCGACGGCGAACAGCGCGGCCTGCGCGTACCGGGTGCGGTGGAGCAGTTCCTCCTCGGGGCTGCCGGGGGCGGCGTCGAGGACCGTGGACAGGGGGTGGTCCAGGTGCGGATCGAGCCGCTCGGCCACGGCGTCGACCGCGCGGGCGAACACGGGGTGCGCGGCGCGCAGGGCGCGGGCCATGCCGGTGCGCTGGCTGCCCTGTCCGGTGAAGAGGAAGGCGGTCTTCGCCTCTCGGCGCCGCACGCCCGTCACCACGGAGGGGGAGGGCACGCCGTCGGCGAGGGCGTGGAGGCCCCGGGCGAGTTCCGCGTACGTGGTCCCGAGGACGACGGCCCGGTGTTCGAAGGCGGTACGGGTGGCGGCCAGTGCGTGGCCGATGCCGAGGGCGTCGGGTTCGGCGGTGACGAGGTGGTCGCGCAGCCGGCCGGCCTGGGCGCGCAGGGCGGCTTCGGAGCGGCCGGAGACGAACCACGGGACGAGCGGCGGCGCTCCGGCGGCCGGCATACGGTCGGGGGCTCCGTCGGCCGGCACACGGTCGGGGACTCCGGCGGGAACGGCCGCCGGGGGTGCGCTGCGGGGTGCCTCCTCGACGATCACGTGGGCGTTGGTGCCGCCGACGCCGAAGGCGGAGATCCCGGCCCGGCGCGTCCGGGTACCGGCGGGCCACTGGACGGGCTCGGTCAGCAGCCGGACCCCGCCGGCCGACCAGTCGACGTGCGGGGTGGGCGTCGCGGCGTGCAGGGTCTTGGGCAGCAGTCCGTGCCGCAGTGCCTGGACGGTCTTGATGACCCCGCCCACACCGGCGGCGGCCTGGGCGTGGCCGATGTTGGACTTCAGCGAGCCGAGCCGCAGCGGCCGGCCGTCGGGACGGTCGGTTCCGTAGACGGCGAGCAGCGCCTGGGCCTCGATGGGGTCGCCGAGGCGGGTGCCGGTGCCGTGCGCCTCGACGGCGTCCACCTCGTGCGGCTCCAGGCCGGCGTCCGCCAGGGCCTGGCGGATGACGCGCTGCTGGGAGGGGCCGTTGGGGGCGGTGAGGCCGTTGCTGGCGCCGTCCTGGTTGACGGCGGAGCCGCGGATGACGGCGAGGACGGGGTGCCCGTTGCGTTCGGCGTCGGAGAGCCGTTCGAGGACGAGGACGCCGACGCCCTCGGCCCAGCCGGTCCCGTCCGCGTCCGCCGAGAAGGCCTTGCACCGGCCGTCGGCGGCCAGGCCCTTCTGCCGCGAGAACTCCACGAAGGCCGCCGCGTCGGGCATGACGGCGACGCCCGCGGCCAGCGCCAGTCCGCTCTCGCCGCGCCGCAGCGCCGCCACCGCGAGGTGCAGGGCGACCAGTGAGGAGGAGCAGGCCGTCTCGACGGTCATGGAGGGACCTTCGAGACCGAGGGCGTAGGAGATCCGCCCGGACAGCACGGCGTCCGCGCTGCCCGTGAGGAGGTAGCCCTCCGATCCCTCGGGCACCCGGTCCAGGTCGGTGGCGTACTCGGCGTGGGCGGCACCGACGTACACGCCGGTGCCGGAGCCACGCAGGGAGCGCGGGTCCAGGCCGGAGCGCTCCAGCGCCTCCCAGGACACCTCCAGCAGGAGCCGCTGCTGGGGGTCCATGACGACGGCCTCGCGGGGCGAGATGCCGAAGAAGGAGGCGTCGAAGTCGGCGGCGCCCGCGAGGAACCCGCCCTCGGCGCAGTAGGTGGTGCCCTCCGCGTCCGGGTCCGGGTCGTAGAGGCCCTCCAGGTCCCAGCCCCGGTCCCCCGGGAAGGGGGTGACGGCGTCCCGCCCGGCGGCCACCAGGTCCCAGAGGTCCTCCGGAGAGTCGGCTCCGGGGTAGCGGCAGGCCATGCCGATCACCGCGACCGGCTCGTGCGCGGCCTCGGTCAGCTCCCGGTTGCGCCGGCGCAGGCGCTCCGTCTCCTTCAGCGAGGTGCGGAGCGCCTCCATGAGCTTCTCGGAGGACATGGCCATCGGTGGATCCCTCTCTGGGTGGGGCGGGTGGTACGGGCGGGACGCCGGGTCAGGCGGCGGCGTCCCGCAGGGCCAGCTCGATCAGGGCGTCCTCGTCGAGCGCGTCGATCAGGTCGACGGCATCGCCGTCGGCGCCGCCCCCGCCGTGACCGTGACCGTGGCCGACCCGATCGAAGGCGACGCCGCCCGAGCCCTGCTGGAGTACCGGCGTTGCCGATGCCCCGGGGGCCAGCGCGAGGAGGGTGTCGAGCAGTCCCGCCTCGCGGAGCACGTCGAGCGGTACGGCCGCCAGCGCGGCCCTGATCCGCGCCTCCTCGGGCTCCGCCACGCCCTCGGGGGCCCGCGGCGCGAGCAGGTCCACCAGGTGGGCGGCGACGGCGGACGCCGTGGGGTGGTCGAAGACCAGGGTCGGGGGCAGTTTGCGTCCCGTGGCACCGCTGAGGCGGACGGCGAGCTCGCCCGCGGTCAGGGAGCTGAACCCGATGTCCTTGAAGGCCCCTTCGGGGTCGACGTCCTCGGGCCCCGCGTGGCCGAGGACGGCGGCGACGGCCGCGCGCACCCGGTCCAGGACGATCTCGTACCGTTCGGCCGGGTCGGCCGCGGCGAGCAGCGCGGGCAGCCCGTCGTCGGCGGGCCCGTCGGCCTCCGGGCCCGCCGCGGCCTCGCGGACGCCGGGCAGGTCCCCGATGAGCGGGCTGGGCCGGAAGGTGGTGAACCCCTTCGCGAACAGCGGCCAGTCCATGTCGGCAAGGGCCACGCACACGTCGTCGCGGTCGAGGGCGCGGCCGAGGGCGCGGACGGCCTCGGCGGGGTCCATGGCGCGCAGTCCCCGGCTGCTCAGGAACTCCTCCCCGGCACCTTCACCCATGCCTGCTCCGCCCCACAGACCCCAGGCCACGGAGGTCGCGGTCAGGCCCTCGCCCCGGCGCCGCTCGGCGAGCGCGTCCAGGGCCGCGTTGGCGGCGCCGTAGGCGCTCTGGCCGCCGCTGCCCCATACGCCGGCCCCGGAGGCGTAGAGCACGAACGCGTCCAGTTCCAGGCCGCGTGAGCGGGTGAGTTCGTCCAGGTGGCGGGCCCCGGCGACCTTGCCCCCGTACACGGCCGCGAGGGAGTCGGTGCCGGTGTCGAGGAAGGTCTCGGAGTGCGGGACGCCGGCGGTGTGGAAGACGGCCGTCGGGGGGTGGGCGTCGAGGAGGGCCGCGAGCGCGCTCCGGTCGGATACGTCGCAGGCGGCGAGGGTCACCTCGGCGCCGAGGGCACGCAGTTCGGCGGCCAGGTCCTCGGCACCGGGGGCCCCGGGGCCCCGGCGGCTGGTCAGGACGAGATGCCCGGCGCCCTCCGCGGCCAGCCAGCGCGCGACGTGCGCGCCGAGCGCGCCGGTCCCCCCGGTCACCAGGACCGTGCCGCGCGGGGTGTAGGTCCGGCGTACGGGTGTACGGTCCGCGGGGACGAGCCGGCGCCCGTAGGTGCCGGAGGCCCGTAGGGCGATCTGGTCCTCACCGGTGGTGCCGGTCAGGGCGGCGGCCAGCTGCTGCCAGGCGCGCCGGTCGGGGGCCTCGGGCAGGTCCACGAGCCCGCCCCACAGACGGGGGTGCTCCAGGGCGATCCCGCGTCCGAGCCCCCAGAGCTGGGCTCCGGCGGAGTGCGGGAGTTCGCCCGGGGAGACGGCGACGGCGCCCCGGGTGAGGGCCCAGATCCCGGCCGTGAGGCCCGCGTCGACCGCGGCCTGGGCGAGCAGGGTGGTCCCGGCCACGGCCAGGGGCACGTCGGACCCCTCGGGGTGCGGGAGTTCGCCCGCGCCGAGGAGGGAGAGGATCCCGGCCGGGGCGGTGTGCCCGGCGAGGGCGGCGGCCAGGGCGGCGCGGGTGGCGGTCGCCGCGTCGAGGACGAACCGCTCGACGCCGGCGCCGTGCCGTAGGAGGGCCGCCTCCGCCTCGTCGGCCAGGCCGGACGGGAGTGCGTCGGCGACCACCAGCAGCCAGGTCCCGTCCAGCCGGGCCGGAAGCTCACGGCCCGGCAGCTTCTTCCACCCGGCCCGGTACCGCCACCCGTCGACGCCGGGCGCCTCCGGGGCCCGGGACGCGGCCGGGGTCGAGGGTTCCAGCCAGTAGTGCCGCTGCTGGAAGGCGTAGGTGGGCAGGTCGACGCGGCGGGCGCCGGTGCCCTCGAAGAGCTGCGCCCAGTCGATGTCGGTGCCGCGCACGAAGAGCTCGGCGACGGAGGTCAGGAAGCGTTCCAGGCCGCCTTCGTCACGGCGGAGCGAGCCGGTGGTGACCACCTCGGCACCGACCGCCTCCGCCGTCTCCTGGATCCCCATGGTGAGGACGGGGTGCGCGCTGGACTCGACGAACGTCCCGAATCCCTTGGCGATCAGCTTGCGCACGGTGTCCTCGAAGCGGACGGGCTGGCGCAGGTTGCGGTACCAGTACCCGGCATCGAGACCGGTGGTGTCGACCGGCCCGGCGCTCACGGTCGAGTAGAACGGGATCTCCGCCTTGCGCGGCACGACCGGCCCGAGAACATCCAGCAGCTCGGCCTCGATCCGCTCCACGTGCGCCGAATGGGAGGCGTAATCGACCGGCACATGACGGGCCCGGATCCCTTCCCCCACGGCCTCGGCGACGAACGCGGCCACCGCATCGGCATCCCCGGCCACGACCGTGCTCGACGGCCCGTTCACCGCAGCCACACCCAGCCGGCCCGCCCACGCCTCCAACCGCGCCTCAACCGCCTCCAACGGCAACGGAACCGACGCCATGCCGCCCAAACCCGCCAGCTCACGCCCGATCACCTGCGCCCGCAACGCGACGACCCGCGCCGCATCCCCCAGGGACAACGCCCCCGACACGGCGGCAGCGGCGATCTCACCCTGCGAATGCCCGACCACCGCATCCGGCACCACACCCAGCGAACGCCACAGCTCGGCGAGCGAAACCATCACCGCCCACGTCACGGGCTGGACCACATCCACCCGCTCCAGCGAACGCCCCTC